>NZ_VHTC01000016.1:0-83316 GCF_013048685.1 Vibrio sp. A8-1 | reverse complement strand
TTAGGGGCTTTCTTTCTGCTCATAACAAACAGGATGAAGCACTGGAATGATCACTCAATAGTAAAAAGTGGATCAAGTGCTGAGTGTCACACTTTTTCTGTCAATAGGGGCTTGGTGAACACTTACCGCACAGGCAGCTTAGAAAGTTTATCGTTTCAGGGAAATCCCCGTCTCTTGGTTCACTGCCGCACAGGCAGCTTAGAAATTTCATAGAGCCATTTTAACCCTACTGACATAGTTCACTGCCGCACAGGCAGCTTAGAAAGCTTGTTCTTCTTCACTGGTTCACCATGCATTGTTCACTGCCGCACAGGCAGCTTAGAAATTGCACGTACGCACGCATTTCTGCGGCAGTCTGTTCACTGCCGCACAGGCAGCTTAGAAAAACCATTACACGCTCACCAGTCATCCCCGCGAAGGCGGGGATCCATTCTGCAACAGATGCCAAGTGCTTAAGTGAGCGATCAATGGTCACCGTTTACTGATACTGCGCATAGATTCCCGCCTACGCGGGAATGACGGTTTTGTGTGGTTTTGGGATATGATCTCCATAGATCCCCGTCATGTTTTGCTTGCTACTGCTGTGAGGCAGGGAAATGAAGGTGTAGCGATCATCGAAAACTGATCCACTAAATACAATTAGTCAGCATAGACTCCCACCTTGACGGCAATGATGCTTGACGCTTTGAATATTCGATTATTCACCGTGATTACAAGCAAACGTGAGTTTCTTAACAATATGTGCGCCTAATTCCTTAGACACTACGTTGTATGATTGATGTGAGTGGTGGAATACATGAGCTCCCTAACGTTACCTTGCCAGCGAGAGATTGATCTCTCATCAGAGTTAAACGTCGTATTACAAGACAATGAATTGCATTTTTCTTATTTAGGACGCGACTCGGTGCCCATCAGCGATCGCTATGTCCTATTTCGGATGGCGCTAAAGAGTGATCCCCATGCCCGAGTCATTGGCGATGGCTTTCAAATGTTGGCGCAAACGGCGGGTACGGTGAGTCATCCGCTAGATGTGGGTCGTTGCCCCGATAATGACCAGAGTTATCGACTTTATGCTTCTCATGCCAATAAACGCTACTACAACTACCTAGTGATTGAAGATAAAGACCAATATCAGCTCGTTGGCTTTACCTCTTGCCAACGGTTTGCGGGCTATTTTGAGTTAGTGGTGGAAGAAGAAACCACGTATCTGATTGCCGCCATCGATGGAGAGCAAACCCTGCCGAGTGATTGGCCCAATCACCGTTTAGAATCACTTATCGTATTGCAACACTCATCGCTAGCCGAGATCTACCAACAGTATGCGCACGCCATTCAACGCCATCATCGATCACGTGACGGTGTGACTCAGCCTGCGCCGATCGGGTGGTGTTCGTGGTATGCCTATTATGCGGAAGTTAATGAGCAGCATATTCGCGCTAACCTTGCGGCCATGCAAGGCGAGTTGGCGGAGGTCGAGTGGGTATTACTGGATGACGGATACCAAGCTTTTATGGGCGATTGGTTGACGCCATCAGAGAAATTTTCCGGTGGTGTAAAAACGCTGCTCCAGAGTATTAAAGCGGCGGGTAAAAAACCAGCAATCTGGCTGGCTCCGTTTATTGCTCAGCCTGAATCGGCTTTGTTTCAGCAACACCCTGACTGGTTTGTTAAAAATCACCAAGGACAGCCTCTAAAAGCCGAAGATGTGACCTACGGCGGATGGCGTTGCACGCCTTGGTATGTGTTAGATGGCTCTCATCCACAAGCTCAGGCTTATTTAACTCATGTAATAAAAACCATGCGAGAAGAGTGGGGGGTTGAACTGTTTAAACTGGATGCCAATTATTGGGGAACCCTAAAAGGTTTTCGTTACCAATCAGGCGTTACTGGGGTTGAGGCTTATCGGATGGGCATGCAAGCGATAGCCCAAGGAGCCGGAGAGGCTTGGTTATTGGGTTGTAATGCGCCGATGTGGCCATCACTCGGTTTGGTGGATGCGATGCGAGTGTCTGATGATGTCGAACGTCGTCGTCAACGTTTTGCGCAAATCGCTAAAGAAACCTTTTATCGCAGTTGGCAACATCGTCAGTTATGGCAAATCGATCCCGACTGTGCCACCTTGGTGTCGTTAGCCGATCAGGCTACCGATCTCGCCAGTTATGAATTTCATCGTAATGTACTACTTGCTTGTGGAGGGGTACTGCTTTCAGGTGATCCGCTCACCGAGTTAACGCCTTTTGCTAAGAGCAGTCTTCAGCAATTGATCGCTCGCCAACATCAGACTCAAGAGACGTCGACGCCAACGTCTTTAGCACTTAATCATTGGCGATTGGCTTTAAGCCCTAATCATGAGTTGCACTGTTTATTTAACGATCAAGCTACCTCACAGCATTATACCTTGACCGCTACCCAACCGGTCGATTGGTATGACTATTGGAGTGGCGAAAAACTTGCTCAGCAGCCGGCTCAGGTGTTGGATGTGTCATTGGCGGGAGGATTAACCAGCCGAGCTATCGTCGCCTCGACAGAGAGAACACACTCATCGTATCGAGAATAATAACCGAAATTTTTTATGATGGAGACGCATCTATCCTACTTTCGGTTACGTATTACGCTGGGTGTGTTTATAAAAGGAAGAGTACCAGCGTATGTTTTCTGTTGATGAGCAATCAAGAATTATTGAAATGGCATGGGAAGATCGAACGCCATTTGAAGCTATTTTTCACCAATTTGGTTTAACTGAACCACAGGTGATTCGTTTTATGCGCAGGCATCTAACCACACGTAGTTTTAACTTGTGGCGAAAGAGAGTCAGTGGCAGAGAAACCAAGCACCTTAAATTACGTCCACCTGAAGTTGATCGCGGTTACTGCCCGACTCAATATAAACCTCGTTAACGGGTTTATTGATTGGGGATCCTGGTCAGGTCTGCTAAAGTGACGACCTGCCAGCGATCAAGTTGATAGCGCTGGAGTACCTAAGACTAGGAAAAACTTTGACCAATAATGATATTTTCTGCGCTTTGCACACGACGTTTGCTTTTAACGACCAAACTTTATTAGAGATTTTTCATCTCGCGGATAACGAGACAACACCAGCACAATTAGCCTCTTGGCTGAGCAAACCGCAAGCCCCTGAGTTTGCTGAACTGAGTGATCCGCAATTAGCGAGTTTTTTAAATGGTTTGATTAACCTCAAACGCGGCAAGCGTGAAGGGGAAGCGGCAAAGCCAGAAGCGAATTTGAATAATAATATGGTGTTTCAGAAACTGCGTATTGCGTTAAATTTGCAAGCTGATGATTTACTGACTCTTTTTCAGCAGGTTGGGGTTGAGCTGAGTAAAAACGAAATCGGCGCTTTTTTCCGTAAGCCGGGTAATAAGCATTACCGAGAGTGCAGTGATGCAACGTTACGTCAGTTTTTACAGGCTGTTGAACATCACACGCCAGCCGTTACAGAGTAACCGTAAGCTAACAATAGTGTCGTGAACATCGTGAGAAGCGATCCCTTCTCACGATATTGTTATCTCTCTTCACTGATATCGAGCGGTAGGGTGAACTTAAAACAGGCCCCACCCAAACTCGAGCTCGAGGTTACTATCAAATGCCCATGATGTTGACGGGCGATTTGTTCAGCAATCGCTAATCCTAATCCAAAACCACCACTGGCCTTATCTCGCGCCGATCCGACTCGATAAAACGGTTTAAAAATATGTGGCCAATGGGTTTCCGGGATCCCGGGACCATCGTCTTCAATCGTCACTGTCCAATCAATATCATCACAACTGACACTGATTTTTACTTGCTGCTTGGCATAGCGAGAAGCATTGCGTACGACATTAGAAATGGCACGATTCAATAAATTACTATCGACTAGTGGCGTTGGCCATTGCTGTGGCGCTTGCAATTCAATGGTTACTGGCGACTCGATTTGCCATTTTTCGATTTGCGTTGGCAGCCATTGCGCTAGGTCGAGGCTAATGAAGGTTAATGGCGTCGTTTCCATTTTACCTAAGCTAAGCAGCTCGTTAATCATCTCTTCGAGTTCGTGGATGTCATCTTCGATGCCAGCAATGTATTTATCCTTTTTTTCTGGCATATCTTGCAGCATATCAAGCTGGCACTGAATCCGAAACAGCGGGGTGCGCACCTCATGGGCAATCGCGTTGGTGAGCATTTTATGACTTTCAATCAGATGAGAGATTTTATCTGCCATAGCATTAAAGCTGCGGTTAAGCGTTCCCAATCTCATTGATCCCGTCTCTTTTGCTCGAATGCTTAAGTCACCTTTGGCTAAGGCTTGCGTTACTTGTTCGAGGTGTTTGAATCGCCACATAAATAGCTTCATCATCACCATGCTGTACACGGCAAAGCAACCCATTAAAACCAGGACAAAAACCCAATCTTCGATCTCTGAGGCAATCCAAATCTCAGCTTCTGGATCGCGATAGATATGATAGATGGTATCGGTTGGATTAAAGGTAAATATAGATCCATCGTCGTCGGTGGTAAACACCCCATGATTGGCTAGTCGCTCTCTAACTTGAGGGGTCAGTAAAGGGGAGTTTTCGGGCAGCGCGTCAATGACTAGCCAGTTTGCATCGGCAATGGCTTGCAGTTTTTCTTTGGCAACGTCAACCCCATGCTGATCGGCGACAAATTCTAAAAGCTCAAGGCTGCTTTGAATTTGCTGACTGCGTGCGACTAAGTCAAGATCAGGAGAGAGCCAGTCATTAATGCTGACATAACTCACTAGAGTAAACATAAAAATACCGACTAGAGCGAGATAAAGCTCTAAATAAAGACGTTTCATAGTCTCCCTTTATGACCAACTTTCTGGGACAAATAAATAACCTTTACCACGCAAGGTTAAGATACGCTTTGGGACCGATGAGCTGTCGCCAAGTTTACGGCGTAAAATGGCCACTTTATTGTCGATGGTTCTATCAAGACCATCGTACTCAATACCACGGGTTTCTTTGACTAAATACTCGCGTGACAGCACTTGCTCAGCATGGCTAGCCAGTAACCACAAAAGGTCAAATTCACTGTCGGTAAGTACAATATCTTCACCAGAGAGAGAGCATTGACGAAGCTTATGGTTGATACTGAGCTGCCCAAAATGAAGCTGATGATCGTTGTCTGGATGCGCTAACTCGGTTTGTTGCTGGCGACGTAATAGCATGCGGATTCTCGCCAATAATACCCGAGGTTTAATCGGCTTATTAACAAAGTCATCGGCGCCTAGCTCAAGGGCGGCGACATGGTCGATATCATCATCACTGGCGGTTAAAAAGACAATTTTCCCTTTGTAGTCGTTACGAATCTCTCGGCAAATCGATAAGCCGTCTAAACCGGGTAGCATCAGGTCGAGAATCACTAAATCTGGCTGAACTTGCAAAATCAACGCGCTGGCTTGTAGGCCATCATGAGCCAGATGAACCTCAAACTCATTATTTTCTAAATAGCTAGTCAGGAGCTCTGCTAGCTTTACATCGTCTTCGATAAGTACAATTTTCATAAGCGAATCATCAGTTAAAAATAGAGTGGATACAATAGGGGCGGACAAAACGGTACATTACGTGGTGCTGTGTACGGCTTGCATACATACGCGTACAAAACATGAGTTGTGTCACAAAAAGTAAGTAACTATAGTTCGGGCCAATACGTTAATAGTACGAGTATCATCCCATGAATTCTATACAACCCTATGAAAACCGTACGCGTTTAGTCGGCCTCGACTTTTTACGCGGCTTGGTTATTTTTATGGCCATCTTTGAACATTATACGGGGTATTTAAACTATTGGTATGTGGATTTTTTCCCTAAAGAGAGCGATTTTTATGAGACATTATATCGTTCACACTTACCAATGTTGGGGCAACTTGTCCCGATGGACAGTTTTACCGGACAAGTCTCAGCATGGTTGATTCCTTGGGTGAGTCAAGTCTATTTAGCGTTAGCGGCCTTTAATCTTTCGGCGCGTTCATCTGAGCATATGCGGGCAACGCTGGTGAAAAAACTGGCTCTGTTTTTGAGCATTATTTTTGTGTTGTACATTGAAGGTTTTATTATTGCGCCTAACTTTGGTGAGGCAATTTCATTTTATCCGGTCATGCTATGGATGACGTTACTGGCTTTTTTCTCTATTGTTTACGCCTTTTTTGGTATTCGCGGCATGTTGGTGCTGACCGTATTGAGTACCATCGTCAGTCAGTTGGGTGTGACATCATTACTAGAGCATGCTGAACTATGGATGCAAACCCATGTTCATCCCGGTTATGAGTTGGATGCGCGGTTAGATCTGTTTATGGCCAGTGGGTGTTTTGGTTTCCTCTACGGGTGGGTGTGGCATCATTACGCTGAAAAACGTGATGCGCTGAATAAACTGGTATTGGGTATTGCGCTGGTGGCTTTATCGCTTTATTTCTTGAATGGTCAAGCCGCGACGATTGATTTGCATGATGTCTATGCGGAAGAGCATGCCTTAGCAGAAGATACCATTGGTCGTCTCGGGATTTGGGGCACGGAATTTTTAGTGATTGGTTTAATTTTAACACTGCATCAAGCGGGAATTCGCTTAAGCTGGAGACCACTCAATTGGATTGGCATGTACTCATTAACTGTGTTTATCTTCCATAAGTCGATTTTTATCTTCTTATGGGGTCCGTTGCTTACTTGGGCTTCAGCGAAGATGGGAACGACTTTACCCAATAATTTCTTGCTGATCTTTACTCTATGTTCATTATCGGTTGGCATCATTTATCTGTTCAAGCGTTCGGGCATTATTTGCCATCTGATGGGCGATCATCAAGATCAGATGTGGAAAGACGTTTACCGTAAGAAGAGGTTATCGGATGCTTAATCCAACGATGATTCTCGCTTACCAAGCTATCATCGTGCTCACGCTGACCCTATGGGTCGGCGTTGTGCGTTGTGATGAGTTTAGCCTTGGGGCCAGTTTTGGTATTGATAGCCCTGCGGTGAGTTCCTCAACCAAATGGGAGTGGTCACCGAGCATTGCTTACGAAAAAGAGACGGAGTTTGGACTGTTTTTTGCTCAGGGAGGTGAAGCGGGGCTGGCTTTATCTATGCCTTATTGGGACAAGGCTTATTTTACCGTTGGCCCAGTCTTATTGAGCGAAGAGCAGGGCTCATCACGAATTGGTTCAAGTTTGCGTATCGGGTATTTATTTACTGAATCACTGTCGGCCTCATTAGCATGGCAGAAAGATTGGTCAAATGCTGTCGGATCACAGTGGTTGATTGATGGCTCCTATCGACTTAATGATGAGTGGAGTATCAATGGCTGGTCTCGCTATGCCGACAAACATAATCAAGCGTTACGTCATGTCTCTGGGACTTGGCGTGATGTCGGCATCAGTGTTGAATGGGAAACGCCGTTTTTATCCGATTGGGTGAGCTCGGTGGAGGTTGGCGTTAATCATCAAGTCGATAGGAATTTCACCGAGCCAGTGCTGACTTGGAGTGTACGTTATCTGTTTTGGTAATCATCCTTTACCACGATTCATCCCGCATACTTTGTCATTGAGGTCAATCGGTGTTAATGCACTTGCTTATGGGGTTAGATTCAGACAAAACCATACATTTCATGACTGAATGATTTTGATGTTTATCTTTATAATAAATACTGTTAATCACTAATAGGATCGCTGTTTACTATGTCGAAAACATTGGCACTTTCTCCGATTATGGGCTTGATGGCTTGCCTTGGGCTTCACTCCCCTCACGTGTTAGCGGAGCCCGTCGCTTGGGATCAAGCGGGGCAGGTTTGGCAAACACAGCAATCTGCGCATTTTGTGGTCCATTTTCGTAGTGAACTCGCCAGTAGTGCAGCACGTGTATTAGATATTGCTGAGCAGGTTCATCAAGAGCTCGCGTCTCAGTTTGCACAAATGCCCAGCGAGAAAACGCATCTCACCGTAGTCGATGATTATGATTACTCTAACGGATGGGCTACGCCACTGCCTTACGCACAGATACGTCTGATCATCAATCCACCTAGCGATGTGAATGGCTTAGAAGGTAATGATGAGTGGCTGCATTTATTGATCCGTCATGAATATACCCATATTATCCATATGGAAATGAATGATGGTGCTGTTACCATTGGACGAGGCATTGTCGGCCGTCATCCTCTTTTATTCCCACATGCTCTTACCCCCTCGATGCTATTGGAAGGTTTGGCTGTCTATATGGAAAGCCAAAACGATCATGGTGTGGGTCGATTACACAACAGTCACTTTGCAATGCAGATGCGTATGGAAGTGGCGAGTGGTGAGTTAGCCGATATTGAACAAGTGGTGGTGGCGAATAAGCGTTTGCCCTTTGGCAGTAACTATTTGTATGGTGCTTATTTTGTTCAGTATCTAGCCAAAACCTATGGTGAAGAGTCTGTTCAGGCCTTTTTAACCGATTACAGTGGCTATTTGGTTCCGGGACTTTTCTTAAATCTCAGTGCTAGACACATTTTTGGGAAAGACTTTTTCGCGCTTTGGGAAGAGTTTCGTGCCGATTTGAACACGCAGTTTGCCGATCAACTGACTTCGAATGAGGCGTTCACTTACCATGAACTCGATGCTCAGCCATTTGAGTATTTGTTAGCCCATGACAATGACACGTTGCTCGCTTGGCGTCGAAATGGCGACGATCGCGCTAACCTTGCTCAATGGGATGCTAAGCATGGTCAATGGCAAAGTCTGGTCAGTACCAAAAGCTTAACCAGTATCGACTCGCATCCGACGCAAGGGCTAGTGGTTTCGCAGATCAATTCGTATGTTGATGGGCGTGTTTTTAATGATCTGTATCGTTATGTTGATGGTCAGTGGCAGCGTTTAACTGAGCAGCAACGCTTTGTGCAAGCACGCTGGAGTAACGATGGGCAAAGCATTTTTGCGGTCCGTCATCAGCAAGGTCTGGCTGAGTTATGGCAAATCGAATTAAACGGCAAGCAAACTCAGTTGTGGCAGGGTGAAGCCAATTGGGTATTAGGCGATATGGCCGTGTCACCAAACGGTGATATTTATGCCACAGTGAAAGCGCCTTTTCAGTCGTGGAATATTATGCGTTTTGATCAGCCAACGCAAAGCTGGATGGCGGTCACTGAAACCGCCGCTACTGAACATCAATTGAGCTTTACTGAGCAAGGCGATTTACTGTTCAGTGCCGATTATACTGGGCGTTATCAGATTTATCGTCTTGATTTGCAAACCAATATCGTTGAACAATTAACCGCAGAAATCGGCGGTGCATTTTCACCGCAATCGGGGCCTGAAGGGATTGTTTATCAAGCGTATGAGCATGATGGTTACCATCTGCGTCGTATAGAGAATCCGCAAGGACTTGCCGATATACCGCTATCGACGCTACCGGTGGCCAACACCGTGAATGCGGCTCCGATAGCCACGATTACTGCTACAGAGAAAAGTCAGCCAACAGGATACTCGCCATTATCGACGTTAGCGCCACGTTATTGGGTGCCGGTATGGCAGTCTGATGATAATCAATCGTTATTTGGTGTTGCTACTAGTGGCTCCGATGTATTGGGTCGCCACCAATATGAGATCATGGCGGCATGGGACAGTAAAAATGCGTTTGCTGCTTATCAACTTGGCTATCAATACGATAACCGCTGGCAAGCGACATTAAGTCGTGAACATGAGTTTAAATTTAACGCATTAACGGGTAAAGACGATCGGATTGTTCGTCAGGATGATTTCACACTGCAGCGTAACCATTTATGGCATGCGTTTGATGACCACTTAAACGTTGGCGTCGGAACGTATTGGCAGAAAGAAGCGCTGGTTAAATCTCCTCAAGGTTCTCACTATGCGGACGCGAGTAATGAATGGCTGGCCGGTGGTGCGATTCAATGGGATAATCGTGAAGACTTGTTGAATATCCCCGGTTACGCTTGGGGACATTACGCTGACTTAGTGTGGGAAACCAATATTGACGGTGACTACTCAGGACAGAAGTGGCAAGCACAGTGGCAGGCGAACTGGGATTTACCCGGACGTTTACGCTTAACAACGCATTTGGCCGCCGGTTATGCCGATGCTCAAGCTAAACCTTTTGAACTTGGTGGTTATACGGGTGACGAAGCACAACTTTATGGCCGAAATGAACTTAAACTACGCGGTTATGGTTCTGCGGCGCAAGTGGGCCAGCAATATGCCACACAAAGTATTGAGCTAAGCCGTTTGCTATATCGCGCTGAGCGAAACTGGGGCTTATGGCCGATTGGTTTAGGTGACATTTCTGCGACCGCATTTGTTGATTCTGGTTCCAGTTGGAATTCTCAGCAAAGCTACAGTGCATTAACGGGCATCGGTGCTGAGTTACAAATCGATGCGATCGTTTTGTATGGTAATGCGTTACCGATTCATATTGGATATGCTCATGGCTTAGACAGTAAGCTAGGCAAAGATGAAGTGTACATTAAGCTCGCGGCTGAGTTTTAAACGCGCACCACTATTATTATCGGTTGTAAAAAGGGCAGAATGATTTCTGCCCTTTTTTATTGCTGAATCGATCGATAATCCCTCGATTTACGTATCAAAATAAAATTTAATCATCGGTTACTTTTTATGTCCATACGCTCTCTTTATTGGTTTACCAATGACTTACGGATTTCAGATAACCCATTATTGGCTCAAGCCGCGCAAAATAGTCACCAGTTGACTTGCTGTTATCTGATCCCTTCGTTAACGCCTTTAGATCAACGTTTTCAAGTTGTGGCCAGTAATGGCTTGGCCAAGCAGCGGTTTTTACTAGAGAGCTTGGCGGATTTGGATGCAAAATTGCAAACGCTCGGTCAATCATTACAGATAGCCACCGGAGAGGCGGTATCGCAGCTTTGCCAGTTTATTGAACTGACCGAAGCCAATCATTTGTATGTGTCTGAATCTGTCGACTTTGCCATTCATCAAACGTTACGTGAAGTACGCTTACGCTACCCACAATTAACGGTGGTCTCTCTTAATACTCATCGTTTATTTGAGCAAGCCGAATTACCGTTTTCGTTAGCGGCGTTACCTGACTCTTTTTCTGTTTTTCGTAAACAGGTCGAATCACTCGACGGTCGATATTCATCGCAATCAGCGCGGTGGAATAGCGATATCACGGCTTTGCCACCCAGTGTTCTTCCATCGTCGAGCTCTTGGTTATCGACCGCCATCAGATCCATCAATCTTGAGTTGCGGTCTTCGCCGCTGTGGAGAGGCGGTGAAAGTGCTGCCTTAGAGCATCTTGAAGATTATTTTTCTAGCGATGCGCCATTGATTTATAAACAAACGCGTAATGCGTTAGATGAATGGGAGTCTTCGACGAAGTTTTCGTCTTGGCTTGCCAATGGTTGTCTCTCGATTGGCCGTTTATTAGCAAGGCTTAACGATTATGAAACGCAACGAGGAGCGAATGAGTCGACATACTGGATTTATTTTGAATTGTTGTGGCGAGAATATTTTCAATGGTACGCCCTTAAATATGGGGCGCAATTATTTCAATTCTCAGGTATCAAAGGTCAAGTGCCGTTGACCAGCTACTATCCGCAACGGATGCGCAGTTGGATCAATGGTACAACCCCTTATCCGATTGTGAATGCGGCAATGAAGCAATTAAAAGCCACAGGATACCTGTCTAATCGAAGTCGTCAGCTTGTTGCCAGTTGTTTGGTGCATGAGCTAAGCATCGATTGGCGCTATGGCGCGCAGTATTTTCAATCACAATTAATCGATTATGATGTCGCCAGTAATTGGGGTAATTGGCAATATTTAGCGGGAGTTGGCGCGGACCCGCGCGGTCATCGCCGCTTTGATTTGGCTAAGCAGACTGCGTTATACGATCCTGAGTTGAGTTTTATTCGTCATTGGCAGGGGGAAGCGGATCAGCACAGCATTGATGTTGTTGATATGGTTGATTGGCCTGTCTCTCCAGCGCAATAAGCGTACGATTATTGTTCAAGCGTGGCGCCATTCACTTTTTGTCATCATTCTCATCGATTCGACACACCTTTTGGCTCGGTTATCATGAATAAGTTTGATATACATCAAACTTATTTGTGTTTTTATACCGAGTCGATCGCTATTAACCCTAATTGGCAATGGCAAAACACAATAAAAATAGCAACGAGTAAACCAAATTGGAGTGGGACTCGTAATTAACAAGTAAGTTAATAATCGTTGTGTCATTGCCTAGCGGTTTTTTAGATTGAGGAATACGTGATGTTAGATACCCTCATGTTGTCGCGGATACAGTTTGCGGCCAATATTAGTTTTCATATTTTATTTCCGACCATCACCATTGCGTTAGCGTGGATCATGGTGTTTTTCAAGTGGCGTTTTGTTCGTACTCAAGCCCAATTATGGCTTGATTTGTACTATTTTTGGGTCAAGGTATTTGCGCTTACCTTCGCTCTTGGGGTTGTTTCTGGTATTACCATGAGTTTCCAATTTGGCACCAACTGGCCGGGTTTTATGGAAAAAGTCGGTAATGTTGCTGGACCATTACTCGGTTATGAAGTGATGACCGCTTTCTTTATGGAAGCGACCTTCCTTGGTGTGATGTTGTTTGGACGGGGTCGTGTTCCTGAATGGGTACACACCTTAGCCACCGTACTGGTTGCGATTGGTACCTCACTCTCTGCCTTCTGGATTTTAGTCCTTAATAGTTGGATGCATACGCCAACGGGTTATGAACTGATTGACGGCATAGTACATGTGACCAGTTGGAAAGAAGTGATTTTTAATCCTTCTATGCCTTATCGTCTCGCCCACATGTTACTTGCTTCGTTACTCACAGCCAGTTTTGTTATTGCTGGGATCTCGGCTTATCAGTACCTGCGTAATTCACAACTTAACGCCGCCAAAGTGGGCATGAAAGTAGCGATTATTCTTGCCGCTGTTGGTATTCCGGTGCAGATTTTGGTCGGTGATTTACACGGTTTAAATACGCTTGAACATCAGCCTGCGAAAATCGCTGCGATGGAAGGGGTGTGGGAAACTGAACAAGGTGCGCCATTACTGCTTTTTGCTTGGCCCGATGAAACCACGCGCAGTAATCATTTTGAAGTCGGGATCCCTAAATTAGCGAGCTTCATTTTAACCCATGACTTAAATGGTGAAATTCAGGGCTTAAATGAGTTTGCGCCAGATCATCCTCCGGTCAAGCCTTTATTCTTTGGTTTTCGGATCATGGTGGGTGTCGGGATGTTGATGCTATTGGTGAGTTGGTACGGTGCTTGGCGATTGCTACGCCAACAATCACTACCGAAACCTTACTTATACACTTTAGTGGCGATGACGTTTTCAGGATGGGTAGCAACCTTAGCGGGTTGGTATGTGACAGAAATTGGTCGTCAGCCTTGGTTAGTTCAAGGGGTATTACGAACCTCAGATGCGGTAACGACGGTGGCGAGTAGCTCTGTAGCCACGTCATTAGTGATGTACTTAATTGTTTATGCGGTCTTGCTAGTGGCTTATATCCATACCCTGTTTTATTTAGCCAGACAGTTTTCATCACCGACTGAAACCGCAACCACTAATGAGCAAAAGGTATAAGCATGATCACACATCTACCTGAAATTTATCTATTACTGCTGGGCTTTAGTGTCTTCATGTATGCTGTGCTTGATGGCTATGATTTAGGCGTTGGTATTTTGTTACCGCGTAATAATGAGCAGCAACGCGATCGAATGATCGCTTCGATTGGCCCTTTTTGGGACGCTAATGAAACGTGGCTAGTATTAGGTATTGGTATCTTATTAATCGCGTTTCCTGCCGCTCATAGCTATATCCTTACCGAACTCTATATGCCTGTCGCCATTATGCTGATCGCCTTGATTATGCGAGGTGTGGCGTTCGATTTTCGCGCCAAAGCGAAAGCCGATCATAAAGATCATTGGGATTTGTGCTTTAAAACGGGTTCACTGCTCGCGGCACTGACTCAAGGCTACATGATTGGTCGCTATGTGATGAGTTTTGAAGAGTCGACTCAAGCGTACGCCTTTGCACTGCTCAGCGCGTTGTGTGTCACTGCGGCTTACGTGTACATTGGTGGCGCTTGGCTAGTCTTAAAAACAGAGGGTGAGTTACAAAAGCGCGCGGCATATTGGTCTCGCCGAGCTGGCTGGTTAGCGGCATTAGGTATTTTAGCGGTCAGTGTGGTTAATCCACTGTTTAATCCGATGGTGGCTGAGCGTTGGTTCAGTTTTCCTGAGATGTTACTGTTGGCTCCGGTGCCATTGGTAGTGCTAGCAACCATTTTTATGGTTGATCGTTATTTAAGACGGGTGCCGGTAGAGAATGATATGGGCGTTCAATGGCCATTCTTTGGGGTAATGTTGATTTTTGCTTTAAGCTTTCTTGGTTTAGCTTACAGCTTCTTTCCTGATGTTGTACCCGGTGTGATGACAGCGCAAGAATCAGCCGCTTCTACTGCTAGCTTGTTAGTGGTCGGGATTGGGGTAGTGATTGTTATGCCAATGATCTTGCTTTATACCTTTGTTGTCTATCGGATTTTTAAAGGTAAGGCGACAGACTTAAGCTACAAGTAATCGCATGTAGTGGTATTGGAAAAATAATGGCCTCGAAAGAGGCCGTTATTTTATGGTATTTACATAACCTTGCAGGCAAAGCCTTTCAGATAAAAACCTTCTGGGTATGCGGTATCAACGGGATGATCCGCGGCTTGTTCGAAGCGTTCGATAAACTTCACATCGCGACCGGCATCCAGCGCTGCGTCGGCAATGATTTTTTGAAACAGGACTTGATCCATCAAACCCGAGCACGAATAGGTGAGTAGGGTGCCACCAGGTTTTAAAATTTGCATCGCCAACATGTTAATGTCTTTGTAGCCACGACAAGCGCCGTTCAACTGAGCTTTAGACTCGGCAAACTTAGGTGGGTCCATAATCACTACGTCGAATTGCGTGCCTTGCTCTCGGTACTCGCGCAGCAGTTTGAACACATCCGCATTGAGAAACACCGCGCGTTTTTTGCTGATATCAAATTCATTGAGCTCGGCATTCATTTTCGCATTATCGAGTGCTGGCTGTGACACATCGGCATTAATTACCCGCTTAGCGCCACCTTTTAACGCGTATAACCCAAAGCCACCGGTGTAAGAGAAGCAGTTAAGTACCTCTTTATCTTTAACGTATTTCATCGATTGCTGACGGCTATCGCGTTGATCAAGATAAAAACCCGTTTTATGGCCGCCAACTATATCAACACGGATTTTAATGCCATTTTCTTCAATCACCACCACCTCTGGTGGAACTTCTCCGTGCAATACACCAACGCGCTCTTCTAAGCCTTCTTTCTTACGCACTGCAACGTCTGAACGCTCATAAATATGACAATCGGCAAAGCAGTGTTTAAGTGCGGCGATCAAGTGCGGTTTTTGGTATTCAGCACCGGCACTAAGTAGCTGACAGACTAAATAGTTATCATATTTATCAATCGTTATACCGGGTAAGCCATCCGATTCCGCAGCAATCAGGCGATATCCAGTGACGCCGTCACGCTCAATCAATTCGTCGCGCAGTTTTTGAGCTTGCTGAATACGTTTGATAAAAAAATCATTATCAATGCTTTCATTGGTAAAGCTCCATACACGAGCACGAATTTGAGAGTGGGGAGAGTAAGCCGCTTTCGCTAACCATTGTCCATCATGCGTGTAAATATCGACCGTTTCACCGAGTTGTGGATCGCCTTCAACTTTGCTGATGCCACGAGAAAAAACCCAAGGATGTTTACGACGTAAAGATTTATCACGACCTTTGACCAGATAGATTGCAGGAGTCATTGCGCTACTCAAAAAGATTAATAAAAATGGGCGGGCATTGTCGTGCAACTTGGGGTGAAAAGCAAATCAGAGTATCCCTTTGCTTTATCAATGCTACGGCATTAACTACGCTCATCCTCAGTACTCATATCGCTATATTGATCTTCATGAGATAACGATGCTTCATTTCCCGCTATAGCGTTACCAAATGCTTATCTACCTACAACGGCAAGTCGCTGAGAGATATACTCTACTGGAGATGACTTTGACGTGGAGGAAAGTATGAATAACGTAATAAGCGATAAGTTTATCGTGTCGGGAAGAGTACAAGGGGTTGGCTTTCGTTACCATACCGCCTTGCAGGCATCGAAGCTTAGTGTGCTCGGTTATGCGAAAAACCTTCCTAGTGGTGAGGTTGAGGTGCTGGCGGTTGGTCAATCAGAACACGTTGAGCAGCTCTTTATATGGCTACAACAAGGGCCGAAAACGGCACGAGTGGAACAAGTGATGCGCAGTCAAGTCACTATCGATTCAGTGCCATCGGATTTCCAAATTTTATAGCGAGTTCAAAGAGGGCTGATTCACTGTCAGCCCTCGGCTGTTTAGTCGGGCTTATAAGCACTTCGCGGGTTTGGGTAAGCCTGCGAGCTTTGTTGCTTGTTTAGCGGGACCTTTAGGAAACAGCTTAAACAGGTATTTACTATTGCCTTTTTCCGGCCCGTGGGCTTTTTCCATTGCCTTGACTAGCATGCGAATCGCGGGAGAGGTTTGGTATTCTTCATAAAATTGACGAACAAAATGGATCACTTCTAAGTGCGCATCACTCAACAGGATCCCCTCTTCATTAGCTAGAATCTCTATCATTCCTTCTTCCCAAAGGGTGTGATCAAGTAAATACCCTTGTGCATCGGTTGCAATGCTTTTACCGTTATAGTCGAACATCAGTTTCTCGCCCCAATTGAAAAGTGCGCATAGGGTAATGGAGGCTTGGTTTTTGCTCAAGAGAAAACAAAGGCCCGAAAGCAAGCTTTCGGGCCTTTGGGTAATGTTATTTCAGTTGTGTTGCGATTAGTCGCGCATGATGCCAAGAATCGTCAACAAGCTGATGAATAGGTTGTAGATTGAAACGTATAGGCTGACGGTCGCAGAGATGTAGTTAGTCTCACCACCACGAACAATTTGCTGAGTTGTTAACAAGATAACACCGGTTGAAAACAACACGAACATTCCGCTCATTGCTAGGTGCAGCATTGGCATTTGTAGGAAAATATTTGCCACAATACCGATAAGCAGCACAACGAAGCCAGCCATCAGTACGCCACCAAGGAAAGAGAGGTCACGCTTAGTCGTTAACGCGTACGCTGATGCACCCATAAAGGCTAAGGCCGTACCACCTAAAGCGGTGAGGATAACATCGCCCATGCCTGCACCGATGTACATATTGAGGATTGGACCAATCGTATAACCTAAGAAGCCAGTAAATAAGAACGTAAACACAAGGCCAAGGCTGTTGTTACGGTTTTTCTCAGTTAAAAATAACAGGCCATAAAAACCGACCAGCATAAGAATTAAGCCAGGGCGTGGTAGGTTCATTGCCATAGAAACGCCAGCGACAACCGCTGACCATAATAAGGTCATTGAGAGTAGCGCATAGGTGTTTCTTAGCACTTTGTTGGTTTGTAGAGCACTGTCATAAGACGAGGTGCGTGAATACATTGGACTGTTCATACTCTTCCTCATAGAAGGTGTAGTTAACTATGTAGACAGTAATGGGGTGAAAAGTTCACTATTTCAATCCCATATCTGTATTTTTGTTTACGAGAATAATAATCAAAAAGCGCGAATTAAGTGTGAACAAGTTGTAACATGATATTACTTGTGTTCGCTATTCATACTAGAACGGGGCGATCGCGCTTGTGAATAGGTAACGCTTATTCTACGTTAAAATAGACGTAATAATAAGAAACTTTTAGCGTATTGGTGGGGCGTACATAATTCCTCCGGCGTTCCAAAGGGCATTCAGTCCACGTGGAATGGCTAGAGGAGAGTCTTCGCCGACATTACGTTGAAAGCTTTCACTGTAGTTGCCCACTTGTTTGATGATTTGATAAGCCCAATCGTTATTAATGCCCAGTGGACGTCCAATTTCTCCTTCAACACCGAGGAGTCGTCTGATTTCAGGGTTGGTTGATTTGCGCTGTTGGTCGACGTTGGCTGAGGTAATCCCGAGTTCTTCAGCATTAATCATCGCGGCGAGTGTCCAGCGAGTGATATTTAACCAGCGGTCATCGCCTTCGCGAATCACCGGGCCAAGCGGCTCTTTGGAAATGACTTCTGGTAGAATAATGGCTGAGTCTGGTTTCGCTAAGTTCAGTCGCAAGGCATACAGCCCAGATTGATCGCCAGTGATGGCAACGCAACGTCCTGCATTGAAGGCGCGAGCAATTTGTATTGCAGTATCAAACACCACGGGTTGGTAACTCATGCCGTGATGACGAAAATAATCATCCAAATTCAATTTGGTGGTGGTTTCTGATTGAACGCAAATAGGGCGATTATTAAGCTGGCTTACTTGGGTTATGGCGGATTTTTTAGTAACCATAAATCCTTGGCCGTCATAAAAATTAACGCCGACAAAGTTTAAGCCCATGGTGGTATCTCGCTCAAATGTCCATGTAGTATTGCGAGAAAGCACATCGACCTGTCCCGATTGCAAAGCATTAAAGCGCTCGCGAGCCGTTAACGGCACGTACTCTACTTTATTTTTATCGCCTAATACTGCGGCGGCGAGGGCGCGACAATAGTCCACATCCAAACCTTGCCATTGACCTTTGGCATCGGCATCAGAAAAACCTGCTAAACCAGTGCTGATGCCACAGGTTAGCTTTCCTTGGGTTAACACGCGGTCTAAGATTGTTGGCGATGCAAAAGCGAGATGAGTAGTTAACGATAATGAAACCGCACAAACAAGAGTAGCCAATCGATTCACCATGGAAATATCCTTCTTTGAGCAGAAGCGCTCGGTCAATTTGTCAGTTATTATAAGCGTAGATAAGATAAGTCACTTCTACCAAGTCAAATTAATGTTAGATTGCTTCAACAACCTATCTACTGTTAGTGTTGGTTTTTTGTTAGCATGAATCGATTGAATTAAAAGGTAAAAGACTAACATGCGCTATTTTCCAGTATTTCTTGATTTGTCCAATAAAGCCGTTTTAGTGGTGGGTGGTGGCGAGGTAGCGTGTCGAAAAATTGAGGCGCTGATGCGTGCTGGTGCCCATATTACGGTAGTGTCCCCCCATATTACCCCTCAATTGCAGGCGTGGGTTGAGCAAGACCGCTGCCAATGGATTCAAAATTTCTATTCCTCAAAATTTATTAGCGCCGATTATGTGCAAGTTTGGGCGACCACAGATAATCCCGATCTGAATCATCAAGTGTTTCGTGATGCCAAGTCAGTCGGAGTCTTGGTTAATGTGGTCGATGATCAGCCTTATTGCGATTTTATTACGCCGTCGATGATTGAACGCGGCCGAATTCAATTGGCGATCTCTAGTGGTGGAGCTTCCCCAGTCTTGATCCGCAATATTCGTGAAACCCTCGAAAGTGTTTTACCGCAAAACCTCGCGTTATTGGCTGATTTTGGCGCTTCGAAACGTAATTCGATTAAAGATCATCTCACGACCGTCGATCAACGCCGAAAGTTTTGGGAACTATTTTTTGCGCAAACTGCGGTTAAAAATGCCACTAGCCGTGAAGCATTAGAAAAGCAGTATTGTGCGGCACTAGAGCAGCCGATCGATGAACGAGGAGAAGTGACGTGGATTGAGTGTGGTAGGGATGTTGAGCTGCTTTCACTAAAAGCGTTACGTTATATGCAACAAGCGGAGTTGGTGTTGTTTTGTGACTCTTGTGACCATGAGTTTGTTAACTTGTGTCGTCGTGATGCTGAGCGCGAACCGTTTAGTCATCCTGGTCAATTAAGCGAACGTTTAGCCAGTGCAAAACAGGCTCAGCAGCGTGTAGTGATATTAATCCCTTCGGCACGTCAAGAATATGTGCTTTTGCAAGGGCAAGAGAAAGTGCTTAAACAAGGTAGCGAAGGGTAGTGTTCCCTTGATACCTAAAACACCACTCTAGTTTGAGAGTATAAACCCCCCCCGAATCATTTAATAAGGGGGGTTTTTAAATGGTGTTTCTTAACGTAAAGCAAACTGCTCAATCGCAACAGCAACACCGTCTTGATCATTGCTCAAGGTAATATGGTCAGCGATGCGTTTGGTCTCTTCCATGGCATTGTCCATCGCAATACCGAGTCCTGCATATTGCAACATATGGTGATCGTTTTCAGCATCCCCCATGCACATCACTTCAGAGGCCTGAATGCCTAAGTGTTCAGCAATCGCTTGTACGCCAATGCCTTTATTGCTTTTAGGATTAAGGAATTCAACAAAAAATGCCGCACTTTGTACAATCGTGAAATCTCGATAGAACTCAGCCGGAATTTTCGCGATGGTTGCGGTTAACACTGCTGGCTCTGCGACAATCATTGCTTTGATGATCGGATGATCATCTTCCAACTGGTCAAAGTCCATCTCAGTGATGGAAATGCCATTTATAGTCGCTTCGACTTCAGTATATTGGCTGACTTTCGGGGTGATCAAACCATGAATTTGACTAAATGCATGGGTATTAACGCCCAGCTCTTTGGCTAATTGTGCTACCCGTTTAGCCGAGCGACCATCAATAATTTGTTGATAGATAACTTCCCCCGTACCAACGTTTTGCACCATCGAACCGTTGTAGTGCAATACATAGTCTTGATCTGAGGTGAGGTGTAAAAGTTCGAGTTTATCTTGCATCCCCGCGAGTGGACGACCAGAAGCAAGCACGACTTTAATTCCTTGCTCGCGAGCTTTGGCTATCGCTTGTTGAGTGCGTAGAGAAATCTGCTTTTGGCTATTGAGTAAGGTGCCATCCATATCGAGCGCGATCAATTTATACATGTGTTACCTAAAATGACTAAAAAGAGAGTTACCGCTGGATTTATCGTTTTTAGCCCATTTGCCGTGGTGCAACGGATAAATCGCTTGGCTTGAAAGTATGACAAGATACGTGTTTTTTATGAAAATCTAAAGTCAGTTTATAAAAAGCGTGGGATTGAGGTAGATGAATCAACCTCGTCAATAACGCTAACGGTTCAAGTAAGAAGGGAGCGGAGCCCTTAACGAGAAATTATTGATGATCGGCGGGTTTAAATTGACCTCAAGTTGAGCATCTATTAAGGTCTGCGGCCTAACGTTTTATCAGCGCAAATATAGGCCAATGACTTTGTACAAAGTGAATGAAATATTTGAAACCATCCAAGGGGAAGGCGTCTTCACTGGTGTCCCAGCGGTATTCGTACGTCTTCAACAATGTCCGGTTGGTTGTGCTTGGTGTGATACTAAGCAAACTTGGGATGCTGAGCCACAAGATCAGCGTAGCTTCGAGCAAATTATTGTCAAACAAGGCGATAGTCCAACATGGTGTCAAGGCTCTGCGGAGCAGATCGTCGCTCAGTATCAGCAGCAAGGCTACACCGCCAAACATATTGTGATCACGGGTGGCGAGCCTTGTCTTTATGATCTTGTCCCTTTGACGGAAGCGTTTGAAGCGATTGGCTGTCAATGTCAAATTGAAACCAGTGGTACGTTTGAGATTAAAGCCAGTGCGAAGACTTGGGTGACCGTGTCACCGAAAATCGCGATGAAAGGTAAGTTACCGATTGTGCCGTCAGCACTACAACGGGCCAATGAAATCAAGCATCCAGTGGGTACAGAAAAAGACATCGCACAGTTAGAGGCCTTATTAGCACAAGTAGCGATAAGCCCTGATACCATTATTGCTTTGCAGCCGATCAGTCAAAAACCACGGGCAACCCAGTTATGTATAGAGACTTGTATTACCCGTAACTGGCGTTTATCGATTCAAACCCATAAATACTTAAATATTGCTTAAAGGAATCCAACATGAATAAAGCGGTCGTGGTATTCAGTGGTGGGCAAGATTCAACTACCTGTTTAGTGCAAGCCTTGCAAGAGTTTGATGAAGTTCATGCGATTACGTTTGATTATGGGCAGCGACATAAACTTGAAATTGAAGTTGCTCAGCAATTAGCACTCAAATTAGGTGTCAAAGCACACAAAGTGATGGATGTCAGCTTGCTTAATGAATTGGCGATCAGCTCACTGACTCGTGATGATATTCCGGTCTCTCATGAATTGCAGGCAAACGGTTTACCGAATTCCTTTGTCCCGGGACGAAATATTTTGTTTCTGACTTTAGCGGGTATTTACGCTTACCAAATTGGTGCTGATACGATCATTACTGGGGTGTGTGAGACCGATTTTTCAGGGTATCCGGATTGTCGAAATGATTTTGTCAAAGCGATGAACCACGCTTTGGTGCAAGGTATGGATCGCCAATTAACCATTCGTACTCCGTTAATGTGGTTGAATAAAGCAGAAACATGGGCGTTAGCGGATCAGTATCAAGCTTTGGATTTAGTGCGTAACGAAACGCTGACCTGTTACAACGGCATGATTGGGGATGGCTGTGGGACTTGTCCGGCTTGTGAGCTTCGTAAAGCCGGTTTGAATCAATATTTACAGCACCCTCAATCGGTTAGCCAATTTTTGTTCAGTAAGCACACCATCGATAAAGGGTGATCAAGATAGTGTTTTAAGCGTAAAAGAGCGTAAATACTGTGTATAATGACAGTGTTTACGCTTGACAAGCCTAGAGGCTGAGCTATGCTGGTTATATAACCAGTGGTAAGGAGGTCTCTATGTTGTGGGAAACATTAGAACGCGTTAACCGCCTACGCCAACAGGCGATATCAAACCCTGAGTTCATTCAATCAGCCAAAGAGCACGAGCAAACGTTAAAACACGTTGAGCAAGAGTTCGAACCTAAACGGCGTCGAAAAGCCAGAGCCAACAAAGTCAAAGCGCTGGCGGATATTTATCAACAAACCGAATTTAGTCATAACCCTTCCGGTGTACAACACTAACCATTTATTCCACTCAGCCAGTTAGGGCTGGGTGGTTTACTGACTCTTTATTGATCATGCTACCTTTTTGTCGCCTAACGGCTTAGTTCCTAACGGCTTAGTTACAGAAAGGCTTTAACAAAATAGGGATTGGTCTGTTTGTTTTCAGAGCCGAATTCTGAACGCACTATGCGGTTCCATAATACCGAGTTAAATTGTCCTTTGGGGATCGATGGATAGAGCGTTTCCAGCTCTTCTTGTGCAAACCGCATAAACTGCTTTTTCTGTTGCTGATTGTATTTGCTCAACACAATGTTGTATTGCTTAATCCATTCGGTTTTAAACGCACGTAAAGCTGGCTCAGCCTGTTCAAGAGGCAAACGAGACAGATAAATTCGTTTATAAGTCACCTTTCGGTCGATCATGGTGAGCATTGTCGTTTGGATGTATTTGCCGTGATGAGTGATAGAAATATCCTCGGTAGAGAATGGGGTTAAACACCAACCACGGGGCAAAAAATTAGCTTGATGATACTGTTGGTTACGTAGCGTTAGCGCTTGGTGCAAAACAATATCGGAGGTTCCACGAAAGGTCGATTGCCATTGACCTATACGAACTTGTATTGAGCCTGGTAGGCGAAACACATTCATAAATTTATCGGCGTTCATAGACATATCATACAACTGCTTTACTTAAGGTGATCTATCCTGCTAATGGGGCTTAGAGCTGAACGGTGAGTCATCATGACAGCCGCGCATCATACCGTAGTCATGGATGAGATAGCGAGTATTTTATCATTAATGAGGGGGGATCCTAGTAGGCATGAGATACGAAGGGATTTTTTATCATTACTTGAGAGAGGTGCGATATACCGCTTCGTTCTGTTTACGAAGCGGTATAGGATTAGCAAACCGGTTCGAGCGGTGTTTGGTGCTCAATATCACGCAGATGTTCACCCACTTGCTGCATTTTATACATTTGCGCGTAACGTCCTTTTTGAGCCAGTAATTCTTGATGTGAGCCTTGTTCGACCAGTTCACCATGATGCAAAACAACAATTTTATCGGCTTCCATAATGGTTGATAGGCGGTGGGCAATCACCACTAAGGTCATATCATGGCGTAACGCATGGAGGCTACGCTGTATTAATGCTTCTGTGCCTGAATCGATATTGGCTGTCGCTTCATCTAAGATCAGTATTTTCGGTTTAGCGACTAAGACACGAGCCATCGCGAGCAGTTGTTTTTGTCCGGCGGAGAGATTGGTTTGACCTTGCCCCAATTGAGTGTCTAATTGCTCGGGATAGTACTGAATCTGTTCAGCCAGTCCGACTTGATGTAACGCTCGCCAAATTGACTCATCACTGATCTTGCGTCCAAGAGCAATGTTATCACGCACTGATGACGGTAGAACATGTGGGTCTTGCTGCACCATGGCAATGTCTTTTCTTAATACGGTTTTATCGAGATCATGAATCGCTCTGCCATCAATCAATAATGCCTCTTGTTCCACCGGATAAAATCCCATCAATAACGAAGCGATGGTACTTTTACCACTACCGGTATGGCCAACTAAAGCCACAAAGTGCTGATGAGGAATAGTCAAATTAATCTGCTTGAGTACGGTTTGCGTTCCATCATAGCTGAATGAGAGATTATTTAAGCAGATGGCACCACTGGCCAGTGGTCGAGTATCTTCACCATAGGTTTGTTGTGGCGCATCGATCATCTCAAAAATTCGTTCACTGGCAACTAAGGCTTGCTGTAATAGAGCCAGTTGTTGAGTCATTTCTATTAGCGGCTCGGTAATTCGTCCGAGATAGCTAATAAACGCGTAAAGCACGCCAACACCGATTAACTCAGTGCCACTAAAACCAAAAATAGCCACTAAGGTTAATAACGCAATGCCAGCCAATAGATCCATTAATGGACGAAGCAGAATACCATTTAAGGTGATCACTTTTTTACCGGCATTGAAATGTTCGGCGGTCAGTTGTTTGAATTGTTGGTTAAAACGTTGTTCTTGGCGCATTAACTGAATCACACTCATACCTTGAATCGATTCACTCATGTTGCCATTGATGTCAGTAAGTAAATCACGCATTACCCGATAAGCTGAAGTGCTGAGTTTTTGGAAAAGTAACATGAACCCTATAACCACGGGTAAAAGAACCAGCACGACCAGCGTGAGTTGCCAGCTAAGTAGCCACATTACGACCAGCATGACGGAGATCATCACAATATTTCTAACCACCGAAGCGATCAGTAATTCATAAAACTGTTGCAGCGATTCAGTATCGTTGGTTAACCGTGAGACCAACTTACCGGTTGGCGTGTAATCGAAGGCTGACAGCGGCTGTCGAAGGACACGATTAAAAGCCTGTTTACGAATGGTTTTGATCACCCCTGTAGCGACAATATTAAATTGAATACTTTGCAGATATTGAAACAGCGCTGAGCACAGGGTAAGACCAAGATAACCCGCTGCTAATAGCGTTAACGCTTGCTGCGAATAATCCCCTTTAGCAATGTGTTCATCGATAAAGTGTTGGATAAGCCAAGGCCCCCCTGCATTCGCTACGGCAGCGATAAACAGAAACAACAGGCCAATCATCATCGGCTTGGGTTGTGAGAGAGGGTAGGTAAACAGGCGTTTTATGGTTTGCTTTCTCATGTTTATTCTCCCTCAATCGCTTGAGCCAGTTGTTGATATTGGTACATCTCGGCATACCAAGCGTGATTGGTCAGCAAGCGTTGATGTCGACCGCGTTCGGCGATTCTCCCGTGATTAAGGACAATGATTTCATCGGCTTTCTCTAAAGCGGTTAAGCGATGAGCAATGATAATCAAAGATTGCTGCTGGTTACTTGTTGCAAGGTTACGCAAGATGGTATGTTCAGTGCGTCCATCCACCGCTGATAACGCATCGTCGAGAATCAATATTTCGGCATTCAATAACATCGCACGCGCGATCGCTATGCGCTGTTTTTGTCCACCGGATAACGTGATGCCTTTTTCTCCGACCTCGGTATCGTAACCTGCTGGAAATTTCAAAATATCGTCATGAATACAAGCCAGTTTCGCTGCTTGGTAAACCTCTTCTTGAGTGGCGGTAGGGCAACCTAGGGCAATATTGTCAAATATCGAACGTGAGAAAAGAAAAGGCGATTGGCTCACCACCGCAAATTTACTGCGCCATTGATCCAATTTGGCCTCTTTTATCAACACATCACCATAACGAATCTCTCCATGTTGTAACTCTTGTTGCCGCAGTAGTAAGGCGACTAAGGTCGATTTACCACTACCCACGGGGCCAGCAATACCCAACATCGCACCGGGTTTAAGATGAATATTGCACTGTTCCAAAGCCGCGGGAAGTTGTGCATCCCAGTGAAATTGTTCGATATGGATTGTTAGTGGCTGAGCTTCGTTTGGTAATGCATGATCACCACTGATGATGCTCGGCGCAAGGTCGAGTACCTCTTGCAAGCGATCCCAAGCGGCAGAGCCGCGTTCTAAAATGTTAAATAAAAACGCAAATGCTAACATCGGCCAGATCATCAGGCCGAGATACATAGTGAACGCAGTGAGATCACCCAGACTAATTTCTTGCTGAGCAACCAGATAGGCACCGACGCTGATACTGATAAAAAACGATAAACCAATCGCCAACTGGATCGCGGGATCAAAACGGGCATCGACACGAGCGACGGCAATGTTTTTATCGCCAGTTTCGTTAACCATTCTTTCAAAGCGCTGTTGTTCTTGGTTTTCTAGGCCAAATGCCCGCAACATACGCACGCCATTTAATGACTCTTGAGTCATGTCGGACATATCAGAGAAAGCTTCTTGAGCGACTTTAAAGCGCTGATGAAGAATGCGAACGATGAAAAAAATCGTTAATCCAAGAAAGGGCATAGGTAAAAGCGCCATCAGGGTCAGTTTCCAACTGATCTGTGTGCTCATAATGATCAGCACGGCAATGCCGGTAATCAGTGAGTCCGTTGCGGTAAGCACACCTTCGCCTGCCGTCATAACAATATTTTTCACATCATTGGTGCCACGCGCCATGAGATCGCCGGTTTTATAGCGTTCAAAAAAACGTGGCGGCTGGTGTGATAGGTGTTGATAAAGACGGTTACGCAGAATACTGCCCAGTTCAAAACTGGCACCAAATAACCAAATACGCCAGAGAATTCGACAACCATAGATGATAAGAATAACCACCAAGAGTCCACCCAGCCATTGCAATACTTCATTACGCGTCATAGTGTTGTCGACGACACCATCCACAATATGGCCAACGGCTTTGGGGGTAATAAGTTGCATGGTTGAAATGAGCACGAACAGTAAGATAGAACCACAATAATGTTGCCAGCGTAGTCTAAAAAACCAGCGCAAATGCCAAAATATTTTCACAACTTTCTCCTAAATTCTCGATGGCGTTTGAGGTATCGTAGATATTCTCTTCCCTGATGACTTGATAACGCCGAGATTCAAAAACTTTCCTTTCCTGTAAAACGCTATGGCTCAAGGAGAGGGAATGGCGATCAATCGCGAGTGGGTAGAGTATTGGGAATCAGTAAGTTACGATAGAATGATTGTTACACGTCTTATTTATTCTTTTTCTCTTTCAATGTTCTGCGTCATTAAATGCTTTCACCACGGTAGTCACATTACTTATGTCTATCTACGCTTATCGTGGTCGATGAACGGATGATCCGTTTGCCACCTAAAGCCGCTCGGGGTGATTGAACTGACTATTATTAACCGATGCTCAATTAATACAAGTTCAATTGTTACTAATGTTAAAAAACGGCATAAAACAGTGAATAAAAAGTGGTTTTATGCCGAAATATCCTCGTCTATGCTGAATGCATCCAGTTTTATAGAGTGTTAGTCGGTTGTAGAGTGTTCTTTCTAATACTGTGAATCACGGCAGTGACGCTTAATGATGAGTTTAGGTACTCGTTATCCCTTTCCTACTTGAATCTGTAGCGGTGTTGGCTACGTTCGTTCACCCCAATCACATCGTTTGTCTACGCTCATGGGGATGATGAGAGCCATCCGTGGCTCTCACCAAAGGCCAGCCTACGGCTGTTCAAATTTGTTCCAGACAAATTTGTCAGTCACTTGCCGCCTACCTGCAACTCCAAGTCGTTTGGGTATAGATGACAAGAATGTAATCTTCAGGTCATGTTACTGACAGGCAGCGTAGACTATGATTAGTTTGTTCCAGCGACCAAAGCAGATTGTACTTTGGGTTGTGATCAATGTTGAGTTGTCAGGCAATGGCAACATTTTCATTACGTTTATATCGAGGTATTTATGTTACGTAAAGTAGGGTTATTGACCAGTGTCTTGGTGATGTTTAGTGCCGTGACTTTTGCGGCCACCGATGGACATGCCAAACACCATACAAAGATGGCTGCCCCATCGGCACAATCAGCGTCGATTGCGGCTTATCAGGCCATTAATGATCAAATGCACCAAGCCATGAATATCAATTTTACCGGTGATGCCGATGTGGATTTTGTGCGCGGAATGATCCCTCACCATGAAGGTGCGGTTGAGATGGCGAAAGTGGTATTAGAGCACGGTAGCGATCCTAAAATTCGTGCTTTGGCGCAAGCGGTCATTGCAGCACAAGAAGAGGAAATTAGCATGATGCAACAATGGTTAGCGGAACGAGGCCTTAACTAATTCGTTAAAGCTTATGCTTAGGGTCTGTTTGTGTGGTCAACAGACCCTAGTGATACGATCCTTTTCGACAATGTTCTCGTTAAGTATTGTTATCGTTTGGTGTTTACGAGAACATAACGCCACCTGTCCTGAACTGTAGTAGCGAATGATGAAAATTTTGATCGTAGAAGATGAAAAGAAAACCGGCGATTATTTACAGCAAGGGTTAAGTGAAGCCGGTTTTGTGGTTGATCTGGTACGTGATGGCATTGATGGATTACATCTGGCATTAACAGGAGAGTATGACCTCTTAATATTGGATGTTATGTTGCCGGGACTGGATGGGTGGGGTGTGTTAAAGACGATTCGTCGTGCTGAATATCATATGCCGGTGCTGTTTTTGACCGCGCGGGATGCCGTTGAAGATCGTGTGCATGGGCTTGAATTGGGTGCTGATGATTACCTCATCAAGCCTTTTGCTTTTTCCGAATTGCTTGCTCGAGTTCGGACCTTATCGAGAAGAGGGAAAACGCAAAAGATCGATCACTTACAGGCAGCAGACTTAGCGCTTGATCTGGTGAAACGTCGAGTGATACGAAATGGACAACGAATTGATTTAACAGCGAAAGAATTTATTTTATTAGAGTTATTATTGCGCCGACGAGGTGAAGTTTTATCGCGCTCGTTTATTGCTTCTCAGGTATGGGATATGAATTTTGATAGCGATACGAATGTGATTGAAGTGGCTGTGCGTCGTTTACGAGCGAAAGTTGATGACCCCTTTGAGCCAAAGTTAATTCGTACTATTCGAGGAATGGGGTACGTGCTTGAGGTTGACGAGACGTGAAATTGGCGCAATCTCTAACCGTTAGACTGGCGGTGTTGTTTGCTCTGATGGCGGGTGGACTATTGATCATCATGGGCGTGTTAATTGAGCGCTCAGTGTCCCTCCATTTCGATGAATTAGATAGCCATGAGCTAGCAACCAAGCTGGCTACTGTAGAAAGACTCCTATCGACGGCGAATTCTCATCACTCACTTGACACCTTATCGCCCCGAATCAATGAGATCCTTGTAGGGCATGATAATGTTGCCATTTTGATCGCTATTGCCGATCAGCAATGGCAATATGCTCTGCGTGCTGAACACCTTGAGCCGATTAAGACTCATTTAGTCACCTCTAAGCAACCTTTTCTCAAATGGAGCGATGCCTCTGGGGCGGATTTTATTGGTATCGCCACTCAGTTTTCTGTGTCATTACCAGAGCTTAGCGACGTTAATGTCTTGGTCGGGTTAGATATCTCTCATCACGTGCATTTTCTTAATACCCTACGCTTACAATTAGGCATCGGGATTGGTATTGCAACGTTATTTGCGGCGATGCTCGGCTGGATGGCCGCCCATAAAGGCTTAGCGCCAATGCGAACGATTGCTGGTACAGCAAGGCGATTATCGGCACATAGCCTTGGGGAACGGTTATCAACAGAAGAGGCACCCAGCGAGATACAAGAACTGGTGCAAGCTTTTAATGGCATGTTAGAGCGTCTCGAACAGTCGTTTCGTCGTTTGAATGAATTTTCTGCCGATATCGCTCATGAGTTACGCTCACCAGTCTCCAACTTGATGACCGAGACACAAGTGGCGTTATCACGCTCTCGCTCGGCAGAGGAGTACCAAGAAGCCTTACATTCTAACCTAGAAGAATTTGAACGCTTAGCCCGGATGATTGCTGATATGCTGTTTTTGGCTAAGGCTGATAATGGCATGCTGCCGAAACCTGAGCAAAATGTTGCACTTGAATCAGAAGTGCGCGCTCTGTTTGAATTTTACGAAGCTTTGGCAGAAGAAAAGGGCTTAACGATGAAGTTGGTCGGTAAGGGCTCCGTGATCGGTGATCGCTTAATGTTACGAAGAGCACTGTCTAATCTTTTATCTAACGCGATTCGACATACTCCCGCTGAACACGTGATTACGGTGACGATAAAAAGGGTTAATCATCAGGTTCACCTTCTAGTGAGTAATCCGGGAGAGCCAATCCCTCGCGATCATATCCCCTTGGTGTTTGAGCGCTTTCATCGAGGCGATCCTTCTCGTCTACGTCAAGGCGATGGCTCTGGTCTCGGTCTTTCTATTACCCGTTCAATCGTTGAGGCTCATCAAGGTGAGATTATACTGGAGTCTGATCCCCAGCAAACGACATTCACGATACGGCTCCCCGCTCATCCATAACTAGCGGTGAAAATACCAATATAATAAAGGACAGCTACCGTGACTGTCCTTTATCGATCTTAAAGTCTATCAACACCTTCATTACAACTGACGATTAATGTTCAATCAGCTGTAGGCCATACGGTAAAGCATCACCAAAGACACGTTTTGACTCACTCGCAGAAAGCTCACTGACGCTATCGACCAGAGCTACCCATGCATCCGGAACCTTACTGTGTTTCAGTTTGCTTAACACATCGCGACGCATGGTATCACTAATATCAAACAAGCGATCACCCGTTTTACGGCACATCATCACGGTGGCAAAAGCAATCATCGGTTCTTGTTGCCAGTTTTGCTCAAGCAGAGTGGGTAACCATTGTTCTGCTTGTTCACGCGCAATAACGGTGTGCTGGCTGCCATAGAATAGACTGCGTGAGGCAAGTCGGCCAAATGCCCACCAGTGAGCCTGAGCGAAGTTGGTTTGGTTGAGGGCTTTATTCAAAAACCAAGACGCGAGCAGAACTTTATCTTCAACATCCAGGTGTTCTAACGATGCAGCAAGGCGCACCATCGCTTCGTAGCCCATCTCTTGCGCTGCTTTCGCCGTTTGTGGGTTTTTCATCGCGCCGGGATGCAAGTATTTGGCAATGTCGGCTAGAATTTGCTCTTGTTGGCTTTGGTTTAATCCCCCTGCAATTCGCCTCCAAAATACCCACCAATCGCTCCAGCCTTGTTGATTTTGAAACTGAATACCTTGCTGATAGAGACCCCATACCTGATCGATGCGCCATGGGTCTGTGCTATCACCAAAACCTGGACGTAATGTAAACCCAGCCAAGCGTAGCCAATGTTTTTCGTGTGCTTCTGAGCGACGGCGACGTTTACGTCCTTGGGCTAATACATCAAATAAATGGCGCAGGGTGGTGAAATCCCATTCATCGCGTTTGCCCAGTTGTTTCTCAAGGGTTTTGGTTAAGGTTTTTATCTCATCATTAGGCGCACTTTTGGTATTACCGCTGTACAAACGGGCGATTAAAGCTTTGCATTCCGATAAGCGAGGATGAAGAGAGGCTGGTTGCTGCATCGCTTCGGTTTGCTGACGAACTTCGAATTCTAATGCCCAGCGTTTACTTTCATCGTCGACGTGAACACACTCTATTTTCAATGTACCAACTTCGGTTAGCTGACAGGCCAGTTGTACTTCAATGCGCTCTTTTTGGTTGGCATGTAAAACAGCCCCTTCACCTTCGAGGCTGGTAATGTAGGGCGGTAAAGGCGTAAATCGTTCCGGTTCAATGTTGATCAGCATCCCATTTTGTATTGGCGCTTTTTCATCAATCGTATCGTAACTGGAGGTAAGAAGGTTAAAACGGACAGGCTCGCCTAACGTTAACGAGAAGCGCCGACCAGTTAAGCGGATCTCTTGCCCTTCTTCACTGCCTTTAGCGAGTAAACACAATGCCTTGCCTAAATGATTCTTTTCGGGAAGATGTAAAAAATACGAGCGGGCAGATCCGCCGCCAATTTTCAGCTGTGCACCACGTCGAGCCTTGGCAAACGCGACAGCACCAAGCGCTACGGCTAAATCAGGGTGAGGGTTATCTAATACGGTTATTGGCGCCCCTCGCCAATCGGTCAGCAGTTGGGTAAGACGTTCGGTAATTAATGGACTATTAAAAACTCCACCGTTGAGCAGCAACCCAACGGGTATTGCTGGCTGTGTGGTATCGAGCTGATTGAGTGCTGATAGCGCAACAGATTGATGCTGGTGAAGAAATTCGGCGACATGTTTACTCACTGCAGGGTCAGCGACGTAGGGCAAGCCAAATTCGACCACCGCACGACGCCGCTTATCAGGCAGCTGTGAAAATTCAGACTGTGGAAAGAATCCTTCTAAAGCAATCTGATGCACTTCTTGGCGAGTGAGCGAGACGCTTTTACTGCCACCGAGCAATTTAGAGCCACTGCCTAATAGGGTGATTTTTACGTTGTCTGGGGGATTGGTAGACAGCAGTTGCTCTTTTGCTTGCCGTGTTTGTTGAATCAATTTACTCAGGCTTGCAGCGCTTAGCTTTTGCTTCGTATTGAAATGTTGTTCCGCAAGATGGGCGAGGGCGAGGTCTACGTTATCACCACCGAGCATAAGGTGCTCACCGACACCAACACGATTGAGGATTAAACTTTGCTGGTGTTTGGCTTCAATTAAGCTCAAATCGGTGGTGCCGCCGCCGACATCACAAACTAAAATCAAAGGGACTTCGCTCAGTTGCTCACTGGCGGTAGCGGAATGACGAGCATACCAATCGTAGCAAACGGCTTGTGGCTCTTCTAATAAAATGATGGTAGATAAACCTGCCAATTGCGCAGCATCGAGGGTGAGTTGACGGGCTGTTTCATCAAATGAGGCTGGCACGGTGACTACCACTTCTTGATTTTCTAACCGATCTCCCGGATGGCGGTGATTCCACGCTTGACGGATGTGGTTGAGATAACTCGCACTGGCAATCACCGGTGAGACTTTATCGACATCACTCGCTCCAGCCCAAGGTAAAATGGCGGAGTGTCGGTCGACACTCGGATGAGACAGCCAGCTTTTGGCACTCACCACTTGGCGACCTTCGACTTTGGCACCGAGCGCTCGGGCCCATTCACCAATGATTACCTGAGGAAGATCGCCACTGACCGGTTGATGTTGCCAAGGTAGGGTAAGATCGGCGGCGTTGACTTGCTCTGCTGCTGGGTGATAGCGAAAAGAAGGCAATAGCGGTCTACGCACCACTTCACCGGGACCAATTAATTGATCGATCTCGAACAGAGTCACGGGTGAATGCAATAAATCCGTGGTTAGCTCGCAATAAGCAACGACAGTATTGGTGGTGCCTAAGTCAATGCCCACCAGAAAACGAGGAGATGTCATGACAACCCTTTTCATGAATAAAAACGACACTCTGAAAGTGCCGTTTTTGTAATGGATGGCTAAGCGGTCGGTTGCGCTTCTTCACGGACATTGAATTCAACATGCCACGTTTGGCCATTATCAGCGGCGATGGCCTCAAGGCGTAACGTTCCTAACTCAGTGACTCGTGCAGCTAAGGTGACAGGGACAATTTCACCTTCGCGACGGCCTTCTGATACCGGTAAAGTGACTTGGATCTCCGGTAGTTCTTCTAATTCGTCATCTTGCCAATGATCCAGATGGGTGCCTGCGGCATCGTCACGGCGAGTTGTTGAGCCAAAAAACTGGAAGTTAACCGGTTGACCAATCACCAAACCAAAAGTTTGGCTGGGGACGTCGACGCTAGAACCTTCTTCCATACCAAATGGTGCAACACAGAGTGCTTCCATTGGCGGAGCCATACCGGGAATTGCTGGCATCGCACTTTCAATACCCACGTAGTAACTCGAAGCTATACCACCACGAATACGTACCCCTTGACCGCGGCGAACCACACCATAATAAGCGGCACCTCTGGCAACGGCTAAGTCTAAGTCAACGCCCGTCAGGCGTTTAGCGATTGGAGCGTTGGCTTCGACTAGCCATTGATTAATGGTGTCTTGCAAACGTTCAGCTAAGAGAGAGGATTTTAACACTCCGCCATTAAACAATATCGCGGTTGGCTTAATAAAAGCGTTTGACGGTGATGATTGGCCGGGCATGCCACCAAGAAACGGATTGAATTCTTGGTCTGTTGCCTCTGTGGTTGCGTTGGCTTGTTTGGCAAGAAACGCGGCAATATGGCGAGTAATACCCGCATCTTGCGTATAAGGTAGGCCCATTTGGGTTAATGCGCCACGGCTGCGTTGCTGCGGATGATCATTAATCGTCACTTTCGGGAAGAAGCCGTCAATCAGCATTTGCTGAACGTCATCTTGTGTTAACTCGGTTTTCAAGGTGCTACCGAGCAGTTTGGATCCGCGACTTGGCACAACAATCGGCATCGCTTGTCGTTGACTATCATTCAATAACGCTTCTTTGGCATCGCGGCAAGCGTGAGTCATCGCTTGCACTTGCCAAGGTTGTAGATCTTTACCTTCTTTGGCCAGCTTCATTTTTAAGTGGTAGGCAAGAGCGAGATCCATATTATCGCCACCGAGCAAAATATGCTCACCGACGGCGATGCGTTGTAAACTTAGTGTTCCTTCATCTTCGGTCACTTCAACCAGTGATAGGTCGGTAGTACCACCCCCAATATCCACCACCAGTACGATATCGCCGACATTGACCTGATCACGCCATTGATCATGACTATTATCGATCCAGCTATACAGTGCGGCTTGAGGCTCTTCAAGTAAGGTCAAATGGGTTAAGCCAATATTCCGCGCCGCTTCAGCCGTGAGCTCTCGCGCTGCCGGATCGAACGAGGCGGGTACGGTGATGGTTACTTCTTGATCACAGAGCGGATGTTCGGGATGAGTGTGATCCCACGCTTGTTTTAAGTGCTCAAGGTACAGCTCGGTGGCGCGTAGGGGAGAGAGTTTCTCCACTTCTTCGGGACTGCCAGCAGGTAAAAATGCTTCACGACGATTCACACCGCCATGGCATAACCAAGATTTCGCACTGGCCACCAAGCGAATCGGCGTTTTAGCGCCAAGGTTGCGGGCAATCGCGCCTACTAAGGCATTGGGTTTATCTGTCCATGGCAATACACGAGACGCTGGATTCATTTCGTGTTCATGGGGTTGATAGACGAAAGAACCAAGCTGATTGAGCGATTCGACGCTACCCGGTGCGCTGAGCTGAGGAATCGGCATCACTTGCACACTCGCGTGTTCGTTGCGTGTATCACTATAGGCAAGCACACAGTGAGTCGTACCTAAATCAATACCGACACTAAAAGTTGCTGATGGTTGCGTGGAGAGATCGTGTTGATGTTCCATTATAGCTCTACCTCTGCTGGGGCAATGATTGAGGGATCATAATGCTCGGCCAGTTTCGGCAAGTGTAGTGCGCTGGCTTTCCACCCTTTGTGGATCAACGTACCAGTAAACGGTGCTTGTCCGGTCACGTTGCCGATCAAACGAATCGCTTGCGAGTTGAACCCTTGTTCAACGGTGATGCGGGTCTCTTCTTCTTCAGTACGAATTGGCTCTAACGTTAAGTATTCTTTGAGAACTTTTTGACCGCCCGAATGGATAACGCGAGCCGCTGCACCGACTTCTTCGTCAGAGAATGCGCTGAGTTCTTCTTGTAAAAAGTCAATGAAGCGGGCTTCTTTTTGCAAAATGGCCAGCAATTGCAGTGCCGAGTCAGTCGATGTGGTGGCAAGCTTGGATTCTACTTCGACCACTTTTTCGACGATTTTTTCTACTTCAACAATCTTTTCGACTTCAATAATTTTCTCCACCGGTTTTTCCACTTCGACGATCTTCTCAATCGGCTTTTCAACGATGGTTTCTATCACACGCGGTTTACGAAGAATCAGTAATAACAGAGCAAATAAGCTGAAAATAGCAAGGACAGCGTGGAGCATGTCGACGGTGGTTGGTATAGCGCTTAAATCGAAGTTCATGATGAATTCTCAATATTAGGTCTAACAAATACAGCGTGGTGCAGTATTTTGATGATCAGAATAGCTTGATAAATAAGGGCAGATATTAGCATATTCAACCGATGAGGCATGGTTAAATCGGTGTTTTCAGGGTGAGAGTGCGACTATTCGTTCGCTTTTTAAGCGCTCAACGTGGTGATTTGCCGAGTTTGTCGACAATCGTTTTAAAATTGCGGCAACCAATCGTGGTGCTACGGTTTAATCGTCGAGTTTTGGCAGAGAGTTGGGTAGTATTTGTGGTTTATTGACAATCAGTCACGGAATAAACGAATGAATTACAACCGAGTGGTGTGTTTTGACCTCGAAATGTGTTGCTGGAATGAGAACGGCGTAGGCACTACCGGAGAGATCATCGAAGTGGGGTTGGCTGAAATCGATCTTACGGCGGGTAAAATCGTCAAGCGTGCTCAATATTATGTTCAACCCGAGCAGGATAAAATTTCTGAGTTTTGCGTTGAACTAACGGGGATTACTCCGCGTAAAGTGGCTAAACAAGGCCGCCCCCTTGCCGATGTGTTGCGGTCGATGGTGAAAAACTTTGGTGGCAGTAAGAAAATTTATGCGTGTTGGGGAAGAGACGATTTGATCTTAGCCAAAGAGTGCGCGCAAAAAGGTCTGCCTATGCCGATCCACGAATGCATCAACTTAGCGACCTTATATCGTCTTCAACATCGTTTAAAAGATAAACGGATCGGGCATCGAGCGGCGCAAGAAGCACAGGGTATTGATTGGGAAGGACGTCAGCATTCCGGTTATGTCGATGCTTACAATCTGGCAAAACTGGCATTAACGATGTTTTAAACATTCATCGATCTATTTATATGGCAAATATCTCAATAAAAACGCGATGACAATGCTCAAAGGAAAAATCTGACTTAAACTGGTAGTAATCAATGGATAAGTAAGGTTATCAGGATGAAATTTACCAGTATTCGCCAACAGGTTTTAACCTTTAGTGTGTTAGCTCTTTTATCAATCACCCTTGCGGTGATTGGTTTTAGTTATCATAGCAGTCAAATTTTATCGGCTTCCGTTAATCAACAGGTCGATCAAGAGCTGCGCCGTCAAGCGTTACAAAACATGCAGCTTATTGCAACGCAAGAAGCGTTAGGAGTGAAAAGTCGTTTTGACCAAGCGATGCTCATTTCACAGTCATTATCGAGTAGCTTAGAAGGTGAGCGTCCTTCTCGTGAAGTGGTCACTGAGATGTTACGCAGTGTTTTTCTTCAACATCCCGATTTGCTAGGTATTTATACCGGTTGGGAAGCGCATCAATTCGATGGTGATGATATTTTTTCGCTCGGCTTACCGCATAGCAAAGATAATGGTCAATTCGCCCCCTACTGGAATCGCTCGGCTTCGGGGCAACTAGGGATGCGTCCATTAGGTAATATGTACGATAAAACCGTTTCTTCGACAGGCGTGCGTAATTCTGAGTGGTATTTATGCCCCATCGAAACGGGCAGAAATTGCGTGATTGATCCTGCAAGTTACGATATCCAAGGTGTACAAACCTTGTTGAGTTCTTTTGTTTCTCCTGTGATGGTTAATGGTAAAGCGGCGGGGATGGTTGGTGTCGATTATTCGTTAAATTTCCTGCAACGCATTGCTGCCGACACCCAAAAACATATTGATCGTCAAGCGCGAGTCCTCATCCTTAGCCCGAAAAATATCGTGAGTGCAGACAGCTCTGAAGCCGCGAATGTTGGTAAAGCTCTTCAACAGACAGGTGTCGCTCAGTTGATCAGTAAGCGGGTGGTTGGACAAAGCCGCATTGAAGATAATTCAGTGATCGCATCAGCGCAGTTTCGTGCTCATGGCGTGAATGATAACTGGGAAGTGATTGTGATATTACCGGTTTCTGTGGCATTAGCTCAGGCCGCTGTGATCTCCCAGCAATTAGATCAAGGTTTCTCCGCTAATCTACAAGGTCAGCTTTGGGTCGGTGGTTTACTCATCTTATTAGGTATTATCGCCATGTGGGTCATGGCATTATCAATCAGCCGTCCGATTCAAAAGCTGGTTGGTTTGGTTGAAAAACTCACCCAATCTGGAGGTGATTTAACCCAAACCATTAAAATTGATCGCCGTGATGAAACCGGGCAATTGGCTCATCATTTAAATACCTTTGTCGGTAACGTTCGATCGATAGTCTCTGATGTCGCTCAGCAAATGGATGGCTTAACGGAAAGCACGCAGCGTTCGGCTTCTTATGCGAAACAGGGCGTCGATCAAATTAGGCATCAACGAGCAGAAATAGAGCAAGTGGTAACCGCAACCAATGAAATGTCTTCTACCGCGCACAGTGTTTCCGACAATGCTCAAGAGACGGCCAGCGCCGTGACTCAAGCTCAGCAAGAAATTAACCAAAGCCAGCGCGAAGTAGAACAAAGTGCCGAAGGCTTGAAACGTTTAGCTAATGATCTTCTTAAATCTGCGCAAGAGATAGAAGAGCTGGAAGCGCAAAGTGAGCAAGTGGGGTCAATCTTGGATGTCATTCGAGCCATCTCTGAGCAGACCAACTTATTGGCATTAAACGCAGCGATTGAAGCGGCGCGTGCTGGTGATCAAGGACGCGGCTTCGCCGTAGTGGCTGACGAGGTGCGTAACCTTGCCACGCGCACTGCGCAGTCCACCGATGAAATACAAACCATGATCGATACCTTACGTCAGCGCAGTAAAAAAGCGGTGGCCACGGTGAATGAAAGTCGTGAGCAGAGTAATAACTGCCAAGCGTTATCACAACGTGCTGTCGATGCTTTAAAAGAAGTGCGCGCACAAAGTGAGCGTATTCAAGACATGGCCCACCAAATCGCCACCGCAGCAGAAGAGCAGGCGGCGGTGACTGAAGAGGTGAATCGTAATATTGTGGCGATTAATGATGCGGCGAATGAAATTGATCATGGTGCCAGCGCCGCCGATCAAGAGAGCCGTGATGCAGCGAATCGAGTGAGTGCGGTGAGCTCGCGTTTAAATCAGTTTAAATACTAACGAACGGTCTTGGAGACCTTGATGGGTGTATTGCTTCGCTCCCATCAAGGTCATCGTGGAATTCAACATTAAAGAAAGTAAAAACAGCAAACAAATAAATCATCAAGCGAAGGTCGCGTTAATTCGAGAACTTCGCTTTATTTTTTTGGATTAACAACCATCAGTTTTGCGCGAATAAACTGACTGTGGTCAACGTACAATAACTCAGCCGTTTTACGGATCACCGCATCTTCTAGTGGATCAATCTCACCATCCGCATGGGCAACTTCCCACATCGCTTTTATTAACTCAAATCGTTTGCCTTGGGTTAATTCTCGTAGCTGAGAGGTAAATTCATACAATGATGCCGATTGACGTATTTGTTGCTCAGCACGGCTAATCAAAGCTTGTGCTTCACTGTCGTCTATTGCAAGTAAACGTTGCAGTAAGGCTAGCTTCGCTTGTCGTTCTGTGGGGGTTATTTTTTGATCTGAACCGGCGACCTCACTCAATAAACAAGCGATTGCAAAATTAGGGCTAGGAGAAGGTTGACTTAGATCGTGCCCGTCGAGGAGCTGTTTAAATAAGGCGGTAATAGTATTGAACATAAAAAATACCTTTCTCTATATACGGTACCAGTGAACGTTAATGATTGGAGGATAAAACGCTGCCACAGTTCCCTTATTGTTGTAGAAAATGGCGCAGAGAAGGTGCTTATTCAAGCGTTGAGAGAGTTAAACGCTTACAGTTCCCAGTCACTGATCATTTCTACAAACTCCGAACTGCTTTGTTCATGGGCAAGCAGCAGTAGGGCGACTAAAGCTTCAACTTGAACGCTCTGTGGATTGGGTTCATTGAGTAATTGAGTAATACGTTCACGGATCAGATTGATTTCATGCTGAACAAAACCGCGACCCTCTTCCTCGCCTTCACCTTCTTCTGGAGCATTATCAAATTGTAAAAACAGCATATCGTTATCGTGCTGAGTACCGACTAAACGTTCGGGCAGCCAAAGTTCTCCCATGACGACTTCAGGGTCACAATCAGCAGGCAGGTCATCAAGTCTTAGTTTCAGTTCAGAAGCTTTCACAGTATTTTCTACTTAGTTAGGTATCTTTCTATTTTAGCGGCCAAATGACAATAAAACTAAACCTTCTTGTATGCAATGGGCCATAAACGAACAATTAATCATCGAAATACATTTCTTTACTGGTTACCGAGCCGAATCAGCAGGATTGGCTCAATACGAAGTACCGATCGACCAACAAGTTTGTGATACAATTCGGCTAATTTTATGCAAAGAAAAGAATAGGTAACGCTTTGACTCAGTCACAGCCTCACTCAGAAAAAAACACGATGGCAAAAGCCAATACTGTCAAGTCACTGCAACAAGCGTTGCAACAGTGTTTGATAAAAGACCGTTTTCGTCTCAATAAGCGGATCATCGGTGCCAGTAAAATTGTGAAAGAACAAGCAAGAACAGCCGTCTTTGATGAAATAGCGCTGGATATTGCTCGTTCAATGATGGTGGTTTCACAGCGAGAAGCGCAAAAAATCACGATTGATTACCCAGAACAGTTACCGGTAAGTCAAAAGCGGGATGATATTGCGCGAGCAATTGAGCAGCATCAAGTGGTGATTGTCGCTGGGGAAACCGGTTCAGGTAAAACCACTCAGTTACCGAAAATTTGCGCTGAACTTGGACGTGGTAAATATGGGCTGATTGGCCACACGCAACCCCGTCGACTCGCCGCTCGTTCGGTGGCTAATCGTATTGCCGAAGAGATGCAGTGTGAGCTCGGCGGAGTCGTTGGTTATAAAGTGCGTTTTAACGATCAAATCTCTGAACAAACGCAAATCAAATTAATGACTGACGGTATTTTACTGGCAGAAATTCAACATGATCGTTATCTCAATCAGTACGACACGATCATTATTGACGAAGCTCACGAGCGCAGTTTAAACATTGATTTTATTCTCGGTTATTTACGTCAGTTATTACCCCGTCGTCCCGATCTTAAAGTGATCATCACCTCGGCAACCATTGACCCTGAGCGATTTTCGAAACACTTTGCTAATGCGCCGATCATTGAAGTGTCAGGGAGAACTTTCCCTGTGGAAACGCGTTATCGTCCACTAGTGACAGAAACGGACAGCGATCGCGATCAACTCGAAGGCATTTTTGATGCGGTGGATGAGCTATGCCTAGAAGGTTTAGGGGATATCCTGATTTTCATGAATGGTGAACGGGAAATTCGTGACACTGCCGATGCGTTGGCAAAACGTAAGTTACGGGATACAGAGATTGTTCCTTTGTATGCCCGTTTATCCTCTGGCGAACAAAATAAGATTTTCCAACCTCATAGCGGCCGGCGGATCGTACTTGCCACCAACGTGGCGGAAACCTCGTTAACGGTGCCAGGGATCAAGTATGTTATTGATCCGGGTACCGCGCGGATCAGCCGTTACAGCTATCGTACCAAGGTGCAACGTTTACCGATTGAACCGATTTCTCAAGCCAGTGCTAACCAGCGTAAAGGGCGCTGTGGGCGTGTCGAAGAGGGGATCTGTATCCGTCTGTACTCAGAAGAGGACTTTTTATCTCGCCCTGAGTTTACCGATCCGGAAATTCTGCGCACCAACTTAGCGTCAGTCATTCTACAAATGACCGCGCTAGGCTTAGGCGATATCGAGGCGTTCCCATTTGTGGAAGCGCCAGACAAACGCCATATCCAAGATGGGGTTCGCTTGCTGGAAGAGTTGGGGGCAATGAACCCTGAGATCAGCGACCCGAAAAAACGCCTGACCACGATTGGACGTCAGTTGGCTCGTTTACCGATTGACCCACGTTTAGCGCGAATGGTGTTGGAAGCGCCGCGGCTCGGTTGCTTAAAAGAGGTGATGATCATTGCCTCAGCGTTATCGATTCAAGATCCCAGAGAAAGGCCGAGTGATAAGCAGCAAGCCTCAGATGAAAAACATCGCCGTTTTGTCGATGAAGACTCGGATTTTGTTACCTTAATCAATCTGTGGCATTACTTACAAGAGCAGCAAAAGGCCTTGAATAGCAATGCTTTTCGTCGTCAATGTAAACAGGATTATTTAAATTATTTGCGCGTTCGTGAGTGGCAAGATGTTTATTTCCAAATTCATCAATCGATGCGTGAAATGGATTATAAGCTCAACGATCAGCCGGCCAATTATGACAGTCTGCACAGCGCCATTTTGGTGGGTTTGCTGTCACACATCGGCAGTAAAGACGCTGAAAAAAATGAGTATCAAGGGGCTCGTAATGCAAGATTCAATATCTTCCCAGCTTCTGGTTTATTTAAAAAACAGCCAAAGTGGGTGATGTCGGCAGAATTGGTTGAAACCTCGAAACTGTGGGCGCGGATTGTCGCCAAAATTCAACCGGAATGGATTGAGCCTCTTGCTAAGCACTTGATCAAACGCAGTTACAGCGAACCACATTGGTCGAAGAAAAGTGCTGCGGTGATGGCGTATGAAAAAGTGACTCTTTATGGCGTACCTATCGTTGCCAAACGAGCGGTCAATTATGGGGCGATTGATGTGCCATTGAGCCGCGAGATTTTCATTCGCAGTGCTTTAGTGGAAGGTGATTGGCAAACCAAACACGCTTTCTTTAAGCAAAATCGCGCTTTGTTACTTGAGGTCGAGGAGTTAGAGCATAAATCTCGTCGCCGAGATATCTTGGTGGATGATGAAGAGCTGTTCCAATTTTATGATCAACGAGTTGGCGCGGAGGTGGTCTCAGGACGTCATTTTGATGCTTGGTGGAAAAAAGCAAGCCATGATAACCCAGACTTACTCAATTTTGAAAAAGAGATGCTGGTTAAAGGTGATGCCAGCCATATCACTGAACTCGATTACCCTAATTTCTGGCACCAAAACGGAATTAAATTAAAGCTCAGTTACCAGTTTGAACCGGGTATTGATAGTGACGGTGTTACGGTGCATATCCCACTGCCGATCCTTAACCAAATTGAGCCTCAAGGCTTTGATTGGCAAATTCCGGGTTTACGTCATCAATTAGTGGTCAGTTTGATTAAATCGCTACCGAAAACGCTGCGTAAGAATTTTGTACCAGCGCCAAACTATGCTGATGCCTTTTTAGCGCGCGTCACGCCATTGGAAATGCCGTTACTGGATGCGCTGGAAAAAGAGCTTAAGCGGATGACAGGCGTGGCTATCCAGCGTGAAGATTGGAATTGGCAGCAAGTGCCCGATCACTTAAAAGTGACTTATCGGGTAGTGGATCACCGTCATCGGAAACTCAATGAAGATAAAGACTTATACGCATTGAAAGAAAGCTTGAAAGCCAAGGTTCAAGAAACCTTATCGCAAGTGGCGGATGATGATATTGAGCAGAAAGATCTCCACACTTGGTCGTTTGGTGAGCTGCCGAAAGTTTACCAGCAGAAACGCGGCGGTTTTGAGGTTAAAGCGTATCCGGCGTTGGTGGATAATAAAGACAGCATTGAAATTAAGCTATTTGAAACGGAAAGTGAGCAGCAAACTGCGATGCAAGCCGGACAAAGACGATTAATTTTGCTTAATGTGCCATCACCGATCAAATACTTACACAGTAACTTGCCTAATAAATCCAAGCTTGGCTTGTATTTTAACCCTTACGGTAAAGTGCTGGATTTAATTGATGACTGTATTGCCTGTGGCGTTGATAAGCTTATCGAACAGCATGGGGGCATGGTTTGGCAGCCAGAAGCCTTTGAAGCGCTGAAAGAATATGTTCGCGCTGAACTGGGCGATACGGTGGTCGAGATTGCCCAGCAAGTAGAAACCATTTTAACCACCGCGTACAACATTAATAAGCGTTTGAAAGGTAAAGTCGATTTCACGATGGCTTTTGCTTTATCGGATATCAAAGCACAAATGGAAGGGCTGATTTTTAAAGGTTTTGCCACCGAATGTGGTTGGAAAAAACTAGCGGATATTTTGCGCTACATGAAAGCGATTGAAAGGCGGATGGAAAAGCTGCCGGTTGATCCCAATAAAGATCGCTTGCATATGTTGAAAATTGAATCGGTGGTTAACGAATACAAGACCTTATTGAATAAAATTCCGAAAGGGGTTGCTGTGCCTGAATCGGTCAAAGAGATCCGGTGGATGATTGAAGAGCTAAGAGTAAGTTATTTTGCTCAGCAACTTGGTACGCCTTATCCGATTTCGGATAAACGAGTCAAACAAGCGATTGATGCCTGTTAGGCAAGCTGCAAGTCACCGCTATCAGGCGGTGACTTCAAATGATAAGCGGATATATTATTGATCTTTATTCACTATCTGTCCTTTCGTTCCTTGAGGTGCGGTGAAGATGATTCTATAATTTCCGGTAATGCATAACATTGGCTTAGCAGCAGCGGCCAGACAACTATCAAAAGGTTAATTATGAAAAAAACGTTACTTGCCCTCGCGCTATTGGGAGCCTCTTCTGCAGCAATGGCAGATGCTTTGGTTTACGCTGGTGCATCGGTTGGCCAATCTGATTACCGTGGTGATAGCAGTACGGCTTATAATTTGCATGTTGGAACCGGAATTCTGCCATTTTTTGCGGTTGAAGGTGGTTACACAAAATTAGGCGATTTTAAAATTAACGGTATTGAAACCTCTGCTTCAACCATGTATGCCGCACTAAAGCCAAGCATTGATTTTGGTCCTTTACATATTTATGCGCGTGGTGGTATCCATTCATGGAAAACAGAAATCAACAACAATAAAGATGATGATGGTTTCGATATCATGTATGGCGTAGGCGCTGAATATTTTATTATGGGTCCTTTTTCGGTAGGCGCGGGTTACCATCGTTATACGCTCGACAAGAAAGATGTCAGTGTACTTTCCTTTAACGCGACTTTCCATTTTCTATAATCGCTTTAGCGGTTAGTCGTCAAATCGGTTTATCGCTCAGTTGATAAATCATCGATAACGCCCTTGGAGGTTTTGTTTTTCTCCAAGGGCGTTTTATTCTCGTCAATTATGTATTTAACCAATGACTGAACGCCACTCTTGGCCAATGTGCATTGATGTAGTCAATAAAAGCTTGGGTCCTTTCTGGTAAGAATCGCCGTTGAGGGTGCAGTAAATAAACATCAGCCCCTTCTATATCCCATTCTGACAATAAAGGAACTAATTGCTGCTGCGTCAGTTCTTGGCTAATCAATCCTTTCGGTAAGCGAGCGACTCCCATATCTAGGAGTGTCGCTTGTAAAATCGTATCTAACTCTTCTGAACTTAAGCGAGCTCGCGGGGTAAATTGAAATTGTTCTCCTGTGAGCCGATGTTTAAACACCCAAGCCTGTTTGGTATTCAGTGTCAGTAGCGGTAATGTTTGCAACTGTTCAGGGTGATTTAAGGTTAAGGTAGCGGCGTAACTGGGAGTCGAGCAGAGCTGCGATGGATTATTGGCTAGCTTACGAGCGACCCAATCGGAATGTGGCTGAGGACCAAAACGCAAAGCGATATCAATATCGTGACGCGTAAAGTAATCCATGCCCGCACCGACTTGAAAATGGATATTAACGTTGGGATGTTGTTGACAAAATTCTAATGCAAGTGGGCTCAGTTGATGACGTAAGGGGATAATCGGTGCATTAATGACAATCGTGCCACGATATTCTTGTTTGGCACGTAAGGCGATTTCTTGTTTCGATTCGATTTCAGCGAAGAGCTCGGCATAGGTTTCAAATAATTGTTCCCCTTCTTTGGTTAAAACAATTTCTTTACTACTACGGATCAGCAAGATGCTACCCATATCATGCTCTAATTGTTGGATTCGGCGACTCAGAGTGCTGCTGGAGAGGGCTTTTTGCTTAGCGGCTAAGGCGAAGCTACCGCAGCGTACCACCGTAATAAAAAGCGCCAGATCGTCTAATTTCATCATGATCCCATATTTGCAATTGACGATCCCATTCTATCCTATTTTAGATAGAATGATATTCAGTTATCTTATAGTGATGCGCGATAGGCTGCGCTTTCTTCAATCTTGAGTTACCGAAGCGGCGCACCCTCTGCGCTCATTCGCTGATCACTTACCCATAACGTTATGTTGTATTGGTATCGTTTAATACCAGAGGATTTATGTCAACCGATTCGACTTATTCATCCAACCCGAAAATTATTTTTGCCAGCGTCGCACTGGTGATTGCCTTAGGCTCTTTAGAAAAAAGTATTGTCACCACACCTTTGGCTTTGATTGGTCAGGAGTTATCCGCTGGAAAATCCCTTACTTGGGTGATTACCGCTTATTTATTGGCTGCGACAGCAGTACTGCCGGTTTATGGTAAGTTAAGCGATCTGTTTGGTCGGGTGCGCATGCTCAATATCAGCATTGTCATTTTCATGATTGGCTCAGCACTCTGTACGTTTGCGATTGATTTGCCGAGTTTAATTGGTGCGCGCGTGATTCAAGGCATTGGCGGTGGTGGCTTAATTGCGCTGGCCTTTACCGTGATTGCCGATTCGATTCCAGCGCGTGAAGTGGGTAAATATCAAGGCTATATTTCCGCGGTATATGCGGTATCGAGTATTGCGGGGCCACTGTTAGGCGGTTATTTTGCCGATCATTTAACGTGGCGCTGGGTCTTTGGAATCAACTTGCCCCTTGGCTTGGTGGCACTGTGGATGGTCAATCGTTACCTCAGCCACTTGAATAAACGTCGTAATAGCCGTTTTGACTGGCTTGGTGCTGGATTATTGATGATCGCCACTACCATGTTGCTAATGTTGCTTTCATCGCACTCGTTTATGCCTAATGGCTGGGGGGCGTTTATTTTATTAGCTAGCCTTGTCATGCTTGTATTGGTAGAAAAACGCGTTAGCGATCCTATTTTACCCGCTCGTTTAGCGCGTTTGCCCAACTACTTAACCGCCATTATGTTAGTGATGGGATCGCAAATGTTGATGTTTGCGCTGTTAGTTTATCTACCTTTGCAACTGCAATGGCAGAAAGGACTTTCTCCATCACAAAGTGGCGTCGTGATGGTAATTTTTATGTTTTGTATCACGGCGGGCGCGTATGTCGGCGGTAAGCTGGTCGCTAAGTTTGCTCGCTATAAATTGTTAGTGGCATTAGGTTTTGCTTTGGCGATGATCGCGCTATGGCAAATTCACTATGATATTTGGGTTAATTTCGCGCTCGGTTTTGCAGGAATTGGCCTTGGGTTAACTTTGCCTGCACTCAGTGTTGTCGTGCAAAGTGTTTTGCCTGCTCGCGATCGTGGGATTGGCATGTCGTTATTTAATTTTGGCCGTGAGTTAGGCGGAGCGTTAGGGGTTGCATTTTGCTCGGCGTTATTCTATCTACGAGTTCCCCAAGACGTGACAGTCAGTGAACATGGTGCTGAACAAGCGCAAGTCGCGACTCATGTACTCGCTCAAGGCTTTAGCTTGGTTTATATCGGGATGAGTGTTTTAGCGCTTTGTGCCATGTTGCTGACCATTCTCAAGCTGCGTCGTGATGCATTAACCGTTAAGGCACCAGCCACAGAGTAGGGCTATTCACTTTTGTGATGCTAACTAATGCGCTTAACACTAATCGGTGTTGAGCGTATTTTTTTTTACCTTTATTGGATAGAATTCAGAGAGTTTTTATTTCTGTGATGGCAACATTATGTCAGCGATTATCCTATCAGCGGCTCAAGTCGATGATTTAGAAGTGCTCAATCAGTTGATGTTTGAGTTACATGACGAGCATCACCGTGCTTGTCCAGCTTATTTCAAAACCGCTCATGACATTGAGCAAGAGAAGAGTATTGCCCGTTATTTAGATGATCCGGAATGTTTGGTTTACGTTGCTAAACAGGGTTCTCAGATCGTTGGTTTTATTACTGGGCATTTTTGTGAGTTAATTTCGAGTGTCAGTCAGCCCATACCGATGGGCAGTATTGATGAGCTATATGTTGTTCCCTGTTATCGTCAACAAAGAGTCGCAGCCTCACTTCTTGCTCATTTAGAGCAGACATTCGTTGAGTATGGCGTCAAAGAAATGTTTGTTGAGGTGTGGGAGTTTAATCAAACGGCGCAACATTTTTATCAGCAAGGAGGATTTGTTCCGCATATACATTGGTTGCGCAAACCCCTATCACAACAGAAGGTGTAACCTTGGTGTTGTTCTGGCTGGTCTTCATTAGGATGTCGATGATTTCCTCTTTGTTATTGCCGAAAGATCGAGAGGTTTAGAGTAGAAATACCCTTGTTGATATTGAACCCCTTTGTTGGCAAGGTATTTGGCTTGAGCGGCATGTTCCACTCCTTCCGCGACGATATTGACCTTAAGCTGATGAGCCAGCTCAATAATGGTGTTTAAAATTGGCGCGCTAACCGATTGCACGCCAATTGAATCAATAAAACATTTATCAATTTTTAAATAATCGAAAGCGATATGTTGTAGTACCGATAACGAGGTTTGTCCTGTGCCAAAATCATCAATAGAGATCATCACGCCAGCTTGCCGTAATTCTTGTAAAATAGTTTGTCCTTTTTTATCCAGCAGTTGGCGTTCAGTAATTTCAACCACCAATTGAATTCCTTGAGTAGCAAGATGACTGGCACAAAGAATTAAACGATGAATATGTTTTTGATGCGTAAGGTAACAAGGTGGAACGTTGATACCAAGGTGTAATTGCTGATGGTTAGGTAAATGCTGAGCATCTTTTTGAGCTTGATTAATCACATAATCAGTCACTTTATTGATTAAGCCGTACTCTTCTGCAATTTGAATAAACGTATCGGGTTTAACAAAACCTAATTTAGGGTTAATCCAACGCAGTAACGCTTCATAGCCGACAACATTTTGTTTCTGGCTGTCGATGACAGGTTGATAGACTAAAAACAGCTCGTGTCGTTCTAATCCTTTCTTTAAATCATCTAATAAGCTCGTCCGGCCGGTGAAAAATAAAAACAGCACATAAATGAATAGTGAAAGTGCAATCGAGGCCGGAAGGGCACTCAGTAGATAAAAGGTTATCTGTTCAGTAACAAAAGAGTCACTAGCGACAATTTGTAACGTAAAAAGCTGGTTGGCCGATGTGACCTTTACGTTATGTTGTTTAGTGATGAATTTACTATTAGCTGGGTAGTATTGATTACCGACTTTGACGATTAACTCGGCAATACGAGTGTCGGTGTGATAACCGAGACGAGCTTGAATATAACCTTGATCGACAACAGAAATGGCTCCGCGATAGGGATTGTTTTTATCGGCATCAATCACTAATAATGTGCGCATGGCTGGATCGTTTTGCAAGTCAAAGAAGCGTTCTTTACTGGTGACAATGCCATCAGGATAATAGTCGCTGATATCTGACTGCATCTCTCCCCGTTTGGACGAACAAACAATTTGTTGATTTTCTACGATCAACATTTCACGCAGTAAACTTTCAAATAACAGGTCTTCTTGAATCTGTGCGCAGCTTTTATTGCTGTATAACGCTTTGGCATTTTCATCATGGAGATCAGCAATCAGGCTATCGATACGTTTGGCGTACGAATCGGCAATGGTGTTCAACTGGCTATTAATGCTCGTGACGCTGGTATAGTAAGCGTAAAAAAAAACGATCGGAATAGGGATAAGACAAGCAGATAATATTTTTTTGAGTAAGACTCTTTTTTTATTTTGCAATGCTTTTTACCTGTATTTCTAACTTCGTCTTAAATTTGAAACGGATTGTGCATAGATTGCGCATTATAGAGCAAGCGTGCTGAGGTACAAGGCATAACTCATCGAAGATATCGTTTTTTATGCGGACATATAACCTCACTAATTAAAAATAGTATTCAGTCATTGATTTCGCCAATCGGTTATTCGTTGGCGGCATTAAGGCGACATTAAAAAAACAACCCTTCATTAGGTTTAATAGACCATTAAATACTTCATTTTTTTACACCTGTATAAATATTTATACTCACTAAACTCTGTTCTTTCGAAGCATGTTTACCCGCAAAATGACCACTACATTGATGAGATACTGGTGATGTAAACGGATTATGGTTGTTTAATGTAATAAAAGTGTTACATTTTTGGTGTTTTTTAGAGTGGGCGATAGGTATCTGCTGATCGTTGCGACTTTATTGAATCGTGCCATGGTTAATAAAGATTTCGACCCTATAAAGGAAACCTAGACATGACATCAATAAGCAACCCCCTTGGTACCGATGGTTTTGAGTTTGTTGAATATACGGCAGCGGATGCGCAGGGGATTGACGCACTAAAACAGCTGTTCACTTCTTTAGGTTTTGCTGAAATCGCGAAACACCGCTCTAAACAAGCTTGGCTTTATCGCCAAGGGGATATCAATTTCATCATCAATGCTCAACCTCATAGTCAAGCGGCTGATTTTGCTAAGCTTCATGGTCCATCAGTGTGTGGAATGGCATTTCGGGTTAAAGATGCAGCTGAGGCTTTAACGCATGCTTTACAGTGTGACGCGGTTGCCTATCAAGGTGAAGTTGGACCTATGGAGCTAAGCATTCCGGCTATTTATGGCATCGGTGATAGCTTATTGTATTTTGTTGATCGCTACGGTGATAAAAGTATCTATGATGTTGACTTTTTGTTTTATGCTGATGCTGAGCAGCGTTTGCAACAAAAGCAGGTCGGTTTATGTGAAATCGATCATCTCACTCATAATGTGATGCAAGGCAATATGAATAAATGGGCTGGATTTTATGAACGGCTCGCCAACTTTAAAGAGATTCGATATTTTGATATTGAAGGGAAATTGACCGGCTTGGTTAGCCGTGCGATGACATCGCCGTGCGGTAAAATTCGTATTCCAATCAATGAATCGCGTGATGATAAGTCACAAATTGAAGAATTTTTACGTGAATACAATGGCGAAGGGATTCAGCATATTGCCTTGAGTACCACCGATATTTATCACACTGTGCGTACGTTGCGAGCGCAAGGCATGGAGTTTATGCCAACCCCAGATACCTACTATGAGAAAATCAATTCGCGCGTTCCCGGTCATCATGAATCCGTTGATGAGTTACGCGAATTGCGGGTATTGATTGATGGTGCACCATTAAAAGATGGTATTTTGCTGCAAATATTTACCCAAACCGTTATTGGTCCAGTCTTTTTTGAAATTATTCAGCGCAAAGGCAATCAAGGTTTTGGCGAAGGTAACTTCAAAGCCTTGTTTGAATCGATAGAAGAAGATCAAATTCGTCGTGGAGTGCTAGATGATGCATAAACCGTTTACGTTTCCTCATCGCGAAGGGGTGTTTTCGAAACAGGCTCATGCGGATTTTCCTGAGCAAGCGATCTATGAGCGAGAAGCTGGGCGCAGTGGCTTTTTTGGCGCTGCGAGTCACTTTCATCATCAGCATCCACCCACCGCATGGACCGAATGGCAGGGCGATTTACGGCCCAGAGCATTTAACTTAAATCACTTGAGCCACTCTGAACAATTATCCCCTTGGTCTGTCCCTCATTTGCTGCATAACCAAGAGGTGAAAATCCGGGTCTGGCAGCTTAGCCAACCAATGACCCAATTGGTGCGTAATGCGGATGGTGATGAATTATTATTTGTTCATAAAGGCAGTGCCGAGCTGTTTTGTGATTATGGCCATATGACGATTCATGAAGGGGATTATGTGTTAATTCCGCGCTCAACGACTTGGCGTTTAGACCCTAATGAACCGCTGTTTTTGTTGATGATCGAGAATACGGATGCCGCTTATGCCTTACCAGAAAAAGGTATTGTCGGTCAGCACGCTGTGTTTGATCCGGCGGTGCTTGAAGTGCCGAGTATTAATACACGTTTTCAGGCGCAGTACTCAGAACGCACCACGCACGTTGAAGTTAAACGGCACGATCAAGTGAGTGTGATTACCTATCCTTTTAATCCCCTAGATGCGGTAGGCTGGCATGGCGATCTGGCGGTGCTGAGGCTCAATTGGCGAGATATTCGACCGCTAATGTCCCATCGCTATCATCTACCGCCGTCTGCACATACCACCTTTGTTGGGCAAGGGTTTGTGGTCTGTACGTTTGTGCCAAGACCGATTGAAAGTGACCCTGGCGCATTAAAAGTACCGTTTTATCACAATAATGATGATTATGATGAAGTGCTGTTTTATCACGCGGGTGACTTTTTCAGTCGCGATAATATTGAAGCTGGGATGGTGACGTTTCACCCTGCGGGCTTTACTCATGGCCCTCATCCGAAAGCGTTCCAAGCCGGATTAAAAAACAGCAAAACGTTTACCGATGAAGTGGCGGTAATGATTGATACCCGCCACGCCCTGCAATTTAGTGAGGCGGTTAAAGAAGTAGAAAATCCTCAGTACGTTTATAGCTGGAAAGAGCACAAGGATACGCCATGAAGTTAGCGACGTTAAAAAATGACACACGAGATGGGCAATTAGTGGTTGTCAGTCGAGATTTACAGCGCTGTGTGGTTGTTGACCACCTCGCTTCAACACTCCAACGAGCACTCGATGATTGGCAAAAAGTGGAAGGTCCGTTACAAGAGATCTCCCAAGCTTTAAATGCCGGCCAGCTTACTCATACTTTACCGTTTGTTGAGGATAACTGTGCCTCGCCGTTACCAAGGGCATTTCAATGGGCAGATGGCTCAGCTTATGTCAACCATGTTCAGTTAGTTCGACGTGCTCGTGGAGCCGAATTACCAGAGAGTTTTTGGACTGATCCGCTAATGTATCAAGGGGGATCGGACAGTTTTCTGGGGCCACACGAACCTATCCCGCTTGTTGATCCCCAATGGGGATTAGATTTTGAAGCTGAGGTGGCGGTCGTCACTGATGATGTCCCTATGGGGATCACAGCGGAGCAGGCAGGGCAACATATTCGCTTAGTAATGCTGGTGAATGATGTCTCTCTACGAGGGTTAATTCCCAATGAATTAGCCAAAGGTTTTGGCTTTTTCCAGTCGAAACCGAGCTCTGCTTTTTCTCCGGTGGCAGTGACTCCTGATGAATTAAACGATGCGTGGGACGGCGCTAAGTTATCTTTACCATTATTGTCGACCTATAACGGTCGGTTGTTTGGCTGTCCGAATGCAGGGGTGGACATGACCTTTGATTTTCCTCAGTTGATTGCCCATGCAGCAAAATCTCGCCCTTTATGCAGTGGCACGATTATTGGTTCTGGTACCGTCTCAAATAAGCAAGGTACGGAGTACGGAAGTTCAATCGGTGAAGGGGGTGTCGGTTATTCGTGTCTTGCCGAGCTACGAATGATTGAAACCATTCGTGATGGGCAACCCTGCACTGCTTTTATGCAGGTCGGTGATACGATTAAACTTGAGATGCTCGATCATCAAGGTAATAGCGTATTTGGCCGTATTGAACAAACGGTGATTGAATCAGGGAGATAGATGATGAGTGAGCTGAAATTATACGGCTACTGGCGCTCATCGGCAACGTATCGGGTGCGTCTGGCTTTAGAAATTAAGCAACTGAGTTATCAGCAGTTTCCGGTTGATCTCATCGCTCAAGGTGGTGAGCAACACAGCGAAGTATTTCATCAGCTTAATGCGAGTGAATTAGTGCCAGTGTTAGTTGATGGCGATTTCGTTCTTAATCAATCGCTGGCGATTATTGAATATCTTGATGATCATTACCCGCAGCCGCGTCTTATTCCTGTCTCCGGTGAGGCAAAATACCGTGTGTTGTCGCTAGCTCATGATATTGCAATGGATATTCATCCATTAAATAACCTAAGGGTTTTACAATATTTATCACAAAACCTTGCTGTGGATGAGCCCCAAAAAACGCAGTGGTATCAACATTGGATAGCGGTAGGTTTTCGCGCGATTGAAGAAAAGCTAACTATAAGTGCAGGGCAATATTGTATCGGCGATGCACTTTCTCTGGCGGATATCTGCCTAATACCTCAAGTGTATAACGCGGAGCGCTTTGCCGTTGATATGAGCCCTTATCCGAATATGATGCGTATTACACAGATGCTACGTGAGCGAGCTGATTTTCACTCAGCCGCACCGGAAAGCTGCCGCTGAGTGAAGCGTTTAACTTAGGATGATTAAGCGATAGCTCGCTGGGCTAATGAGGTAGGGCATAAGCGTTGCCCTTGTTCATCAAACAGATGCAGGTTATCTACGTTGATCGATAGGTTAAGCGTTTGATCAATATCTACATTCATTTCAGGTGTTACCGCAATAAAATCGCTGAGTTGAGTTAACCCAGCGATTTTTCCATGCACCAATTGATTGGGACCAAGTGGTTCAACGACACTGATTTGTAAGCGTAAGTTCAGAGCGTTTTCACTGCTCGAAAGACCAGCATGCTCAGGACGAATACCTAGGGTTAGCGATGGAGCGCTGAGTTGTTGATAGTGCGGTAGATAAATTTTTTGATGACCAACCTGTAAATAGCCGTTATCGAGCGTTGCGGGGATAAAGTTCATCGCTGGGCTACCAATAAAACTCGCCACAAAGGTACTCGCCGGTTGGTGGTAAACTTCTTTTGGGCGACCGACTTGTTCAATTTTTCCTTGGTTTAAGACCACAATGCGATCGGCTAATGTCATCGCTTCTACTTGATCGTGGGTGACATAGACACTGGTCACGCCGAGTTTGCGTTGCAGTTTTTTTATCTCTAAGCGCATATGCGCGCGTAACGCCGCATCGAGGTTGGATAATGGCTCATCAAATAAAAACAGCTGCGGATCGCGGACAATCGCGCGTCCCATTGCTACACGTTGACGTTGACCACCAGACAGTTTGGCGGGTTTGCGATCTAAATACTCTTCAATTTTGAGGGTTTTAGCGACGTGATTAATTTTTTCAGCGATGGATTTTTTATCCACCCCACGATTTTTTAAGCCATACGCCAAGTTATCGTAAACGCTCATATGAGGATAAAGAGCGTAGTTTTGAAATACCATCGCAATATCACGTAGCGCAGGTTTTTCGTTATCCACTCGGCGACCGGCTAGATGGATTTCTCCCCCGTTGATCGACTCAAGTCCTGCAATCGAACGTAGAATTGACGATTTACCACAACCTGATGGTCCAACTAAAACGATGAATTCGCCCTCATTAATTGACAAATCAACGCCTTTAACTGCTTGATGACCATTTTCATAGGTTTTGACTAACTGTCTGATATCCAACATAACATTGTCCAGTTTTTGTGGTGAGGTTGGGGTGACTAAATGCATAGAGTTATTTTTCACTTTCGACTAATCCTTTAACAAACCAGCGTTGGAAAATGACCACGACGAATACCGGCGGCAGCATGGCTAAAATCACCATAGCGAACGCGTAGTCATAACGTGGTAAACGAGTTTCATTAATATTATTGAGAATTTGTTTAATGCCCATCACGATGGTGTTGTATTGCTCATCGGTGGTCATCATGATGGGCCATAAATACTGGTTCCATCCTACGACGAACATAATGATGAAAATGGCGGCGATCATGGTTTTCGATAGCGGCAGTAATACGTCGATGAAGAAACGAATCGGTCCAGCATTATCGAGCTGTGCTGCTTCCATCAATTCATCTGGAATCGTTTTAAAAAACTGACGAAAGAAAAAGGTTGCAGTAGCCGAGGCAATCAAAGGCAAGATAAGCCCTGTATAACTATTGAGCATTCCTAGGCTTGAAACGACTTCATAAGAGGGGATGATTCGCACTTCTAACGGCAATAAAAGCGTGACAAAAATAAGCCAAAACCAGAAGCTGGCATAAGGCAGCCGGAAATAGACCAAAGCGTAAGCCGCGATCATCGAAACCAAAATTTTCCCGATCGCAAAACCCAGCCCCATGATCATCGAATTGGTGATCATCGATTGCGCGGTAATATTGCCCGAAAATCCGTGGCTTTTGTGCCATGCTTCTTTATAAATAGCCAAAAATTGATCGCCCATTCCCCACTGCAAACCTTCACTGATGATGGTGTTGGGATGATGAGTCGAGCTGGCAAAAATGAGCCAGATTGGCACTAGCATAAATAAGGCTCCGGTGATCAAAATTAAGTGATCGAATAGGTTATTACTTTTCATTTTGCTTCCTTGGATATAAAACCTTAATAATGAACACGTTTTTCAACCACACGGAACTGGATAAACGTCAGCCCGAGAACGAGCAGTAATAAGATCACAGATTGTGCTGAACTGCCGCCTAAATCCGCCCCAACAAATCCATCACGGTATACCTTATAAACCAAAGACGTTGTTGAACCTCCTGGCCCGCCGTTGGTCATGGTATCGATCACGCCGAACGTATCGAAAAAGGCATAGGTGAGGTTAATCACTAAGAGAAAAAATCCAGTTGGGGCAAGCAAAGGAAAAGTAATGGTCCAAAAGCGTTTGGTATCACTGACGCAATCGAGCGTCGAGGCTTCTTTAACGGCATAAGAAATGGACTGTAATCCGGCGAGAAAGTAGATGAAATTGACGGAGACCTGTTTCCATACGGAAACCAAAATCAATGCGAAGGTTGCATCAAACGGATTGGTTTGCAGGCTAAATTGCCATCCAAACATCGCAAAAAGATCCGTTAATAGGCCAATGTGGGGGTTAAACAAAAAACCACCGATAATTCCGGCTATCGCAGGAGCGACGGCATAAACCCAAGTTAAGCTAACCTTGTACGCTCCTTGACCATGAATGATGTTATCTGCTTTGACCGCCAGTAGCAGAGCGATGGCGAGTGATAAAAAGGAGACCACGATAGAAAACAGTAAAGTGAAGCTCAGCGATTTCAAATATTCATGGGATTGAAACAGCATCTGATAGTTTTCAAAGCCAATAAAAGTAGAGGACATTCCCCACGGGTCTTCCAGCATAAAGGAAAGATAAATCGCTTTTGCGGCCGGATAGAGAAAGAAAATCGCGATAATCACCATTTGCGGAGCTAACAGCAAATAGGGTAAAGGAGTGTGAGAAAATTGTTGTCGACGTTCCACGGTTATTTCCAGTCATAAAAAATCGTGCTGAAGAGTACGGCTATCTTCGCCGTACTCTTCAATAAGCGAGACTCAAGCGACGAAACGTCGGTTTGAAGTCTGTTGTAATCAACGAGCGTTATTGCACAGTGCGAGCAAAACGTTGCAGGAGATTTTTACTTTCGTCTTCGACTCGTTTAAGGCTATTTTCTACCGAAGAGCGTCCAGCAAAAATATTGTCGAATTCACGGTGCATGACTTCACGTATTTGCGGATAGAAACCTAAGCGATAACCTTGTGTCCATTCACCGGAAGGTAGGCTTAGCTGTTTTACGCCCACTTCTGCATCGGGATAGGTTTGATAATAGCCTGAGGCTTTGGTTAGGCTATAAGCGGCATTGGTGACGGGTACATAACCAGTCGATGTGTGCCAATTCATCTGTACTTCAGGCTGAGTAAGATAAGTAAAAAAAGCCGCGACGGCATTTTCTTCTTCTTTAGTATGACCACTTAAAGCAAACAGAGCGGCGCCGCCAATAAAGGTATGAGTGCCTTCAGCGTTTAATTTTTCCCAATGTGGTAAGTAGGTAGTACCTAACTCAAACGGGACTCTATCGCGCAGCCCACCGAAGGAACCTGATGAGCCCATCCACATCGCCACTTCTTGGCGTTCAAAAGGCGTTTGGTTGGCATCCCAGTTACTTCCGTAATATTTGAAGTAGCCCTTATCTGACCATTCTTTAAGTTTATTAAAATGCATCAGCATATCTTGTGAATTAAACATCAGCTGTGATGAAAGAGAGGCATAGCCATTATGCTGATCAGAGAGCGGCAAGTTATGACGAGATTTGAAGTTTTCAAACATAATCCATGGCGTATGCGATTGTGAAAAAGTAACGTAACCTTTTGCTTTTAGTTTTTCGGCTAAGACTTCAAGTTGTTCATAAGTTTGTGGTGCCGTAGCTCCAACTTTATTTAAAATATCTTTGTTGTAATACAGAACGGGAGTGGAACTATTGAAGGGCATACCAACCATTTTGCCTTTATTGTCCGCATAGAAATTACGCACACCAGATAGATAATCTTGAGCATTAAATGAGTAACCGGCATTAACCAGAATATCTTGTACTGGTTTTGCAACGCCAGGGACATTCATAATCGTTGCGGCTCCCGCATCAAACACTTGGAGAATATGCGGTGATTGACCCGCACGAAATGCAGCAATGCCTGCGGTTAAGGTTTCGGTATAGTCTCCTTTGTAGATAGGAGTGATGGTATAGTCCTTCTGAGCGGCATTAAAATCTGCTGCAAGTTGGTTGACTGATTCTCCCAGTTGCCCTCCCATTGCGTGCCACCAAGTGATTTCGGTCGCAGCAAGAGTATGTCCAGAAAAAGTGGTTGCCATCAGACCCGCTAGCCATAGCTTGTGCATTATATTTCCCTTAATTATATAAAGTTGGAGTTAACATAGTGGTTCGCTGAATAGGGTGGCGGTCAAATATTTCAATTTAATGTAATGTTTGTTTCACTTTGATTTTGTTCTGGTTTGTTTTTTGTAATGCGCCACAGATAACATTTTTGTTGATTTTTTGTTTATTTATTGTTTCTTTGAGTGGTATGGTTAGTCTTCTTGCCTTCAGGACCGACCAGTTAGAGTATTTGTGAAAATTCATACCCTTCGCGGCCATATCCAAAATTTATATTTGGTTGAATATCCAGATAGATTAATGCTATTGGATGGAGGATGTCGTGCTGATGTGTCTCTGATACTGGATTACATTACTGCTCAATTAGGTCGCTCAGTGAGCGAACTTAAGGTGGTGGTGGTCACTCATATGCATCCTGATCATGCTGGTGGTGCGCACTTATTGCGGCTTAAAACCGGCTGTAAGATAGTCTCTGGTGCGCAAGTGGGTCATTGGTATCAAGGTGGGTTAGGGATTGTGATGTTTTGGGCTGATTTAGCTTTGGCGCATTGGATGGCAAAGCGCTTGGGTAAACCAAGGCGTCGTTTATGGTTTCCTCGTAAATTACGTGCGGATCATCAATTAATGGACGGTGAAGCGATTCCTGGGTTTTCTGAGTGGCAAGTTTTAGAAACGACAGGACACACCGATAGAGATATCTCTCTCTTTCATCCACAGCAAAGTATTTTGTATGTCGCCGATTTGATCGTCGAAGTAAAAAAACAGCTGATCTCTCCTTTTCCTATTTTTTTTCCCAAACAGTATCGTCGTTCGGTTGCGCGGGTATATCAGCTCAATCCGCAGCGTTTATTGCTGGCTCATGGTGGCGAAGCGATCCTTGATGATCATGCCTATCAACATTTGATGGATACCACACCAATCACGCCCGCCACCCACTGGCGAGTAGTAAAAATCAAACTTAAGCGTTTTCTGTTTACCCCGTTAGCTCATTTGTTTCCTCGTTGATATCCCCTTCCAACTTAAAGCAGCGGTGTTGGCTACCTTCGTTCACCCCAATCACGTCGTTTGCCTATGCTCATGGGGATTCACTCACTTGCCGCCTACCTGCAACTTTCAGCCGTTTGGGTATAGTGGGTTGAGCTTTAGTTTGATCTTCATATCACCCACACCATCGACAACAATCCTGAATTCATCCATCTGGCACACTTTTCTCAGTGGTAATAGATAACTTTATCTACTTATCCGAGTTGGTAATGTTAAATCAATTCCATTATTTGCGTAGTTGATATCTGACTGCTACTTTTTAATTGAGCCTTATTTTGTTATGCGCCTAAGTGCTTTTTGGTGTTGATGGGTTGGTTGTAACAGATAAGCTCTCTAATAATAATCATAATTTTACGTTAGTTCGGCATAGGATAACTGCACATATGTTAGCGCTCAGGCTTGTTCCTCTATTCATGCCTGTCCTAGTGTTATCGGGCATGGTTGTGATCTATTCGAGTTTACCTTTATACATCAGTGCGTTGCTGGTATTGGCTTCCATTGCCAGCCTTAGCTACGTCGCTTGGAATTATGAATCGTACATTCAAACCGTCAAACAGCAAAAAAAACAAATTGAGCACCTCTCCGCGTTACAGGAGTCACAATTAGAGTCCTATCACTCTTTAGAACCCCTGTTTATCGAATCATTGCCCGTCTGGGCGCGTCATATCGATTCTGCCAATCAACATTTAACAGACTCTGTTTTCAGAGTTGAGTCAGCAATTTTCTCAACTGGTCGAGCGACTCAGTCATACCTTGTCTCTCACCGGAGTGAACAGTCACGGTAAAGAGCAATCGGTAACCGAAGAAATTCATCAATGCCGTAGCATGCTCAACAATGCGGTAGATGCGTTACGGGCTGGGCAAACACTAAGACAGCAAGTATTGAGTGAGATGCGTGAATTAATGAAATACACCACATCACTGAAAAAAATGGCTGGAGAAGTGGTTGGTATCGCAGATAAAACCAATTTATTAGCCCTCAATGCCGCGATTGAGTCCGCGCGAGCTGGAGAAGCGGGAAGAGGTTTTGCCGTGGTTGCCGATGAAGTGCGTGGTTTATCTCAACAATCAAGAGAAACCGCCAGCAAGATGACAGAGCAAGTGAATAGCGTTAATGCTGCCATCGAGAAAGCCTGCGAAATGGTTGAACAGGTTAATAAAGATGAAACCGAGCAAATGAACAATACCGAGCAATGTATTGATGAAGTTATCAACCATTTTCAACACATAGTACAAACGTTAGATGAACAAGCTCAAGGGCTGACTGAAGATGCCCAACAAGTTAAAGAGACGGTGACACACGTGATCATTCGCCTTCAGTTCCAAGATAGGGTGAGTCAAATTTTAGAGCAAATTACCCGTAATTTAACCGAGTTAGGGGATGCCATTACGTTAGTTCAACAAGATAGAAATCATCCGATTGTCGGACAATTATCGCCGCAAAAATGGCTCGATAAAATGAAGAGTAGTTACACCATGATTGAGCAGCATCAAGTTCATACGGGTAAAAAATCTACTCATAGTAGTAAACCAGAAGTGCAATCTGACATTACCTTTTTTTAACGAACAGCAAACCATAAGCAGGGAGGTTTGAGGATGAGTAAAACAATTTTGGTTGTCGATGATTCTGCAGCCATTCGCCAAGTTGTCAGTCTTGCGCTGAAAGGCGCGGGTTACCAAACGATTGAAGCCATTGATGGTGCTGATGCGCTAAGAAAAATTCAAGGCGTTAAAGTCCACTTGGTGATCAGTGACGTCAATATGCCCAATATGGATGGATTGACCTTACTAAAAGAACTGAAAAAACAACCTGCGACCAAATTCACGCCCGTGATCATGTTGACCACGGAATCGGAAGCCTCGAAAAAAGATCAAGGCCGTTTAGCGGGTGCGAAGGCTTGGGTAGTGAAACCGTTTGTGCCAGATCAAATGTTGGCGGCGGTGAATAAACTGATGCCAGCTTAGGAGTTAAGGTATGCAGATCCTCGAAGAAAATGATCAACACGTCAACATTGAGTTATCCGGCGAGTTAACGATTTATCAAGCGCAGGAAATGTATGAGTTTTTGACGCCATGGGTTATGAAGCCGATTGATTTATTGATTGATGTTACGCGCATTACTGATCTTGACACCAGCGCGATTCAATTATTAGTAATGGTCAATAAAGCGAAACGAGAGCAACAGCAGCAATGTTTGTTACTGGTAGAGAATCCTTTGTTTATCCAAGTGATGGCTAAATTAGGCGTTAATGCCCTTAACCATAATTTGGCATTGCAGCCCAATACGTAATGCGCGAATAGGAGTATAAACATGGATCCGATGCTGTTGGCTGCACTTGAAACCTATTACACCGAAAGCCGTGAATTATTAGAAGGTATGGAGCTGGATTTACTCGAGCTTGAAGCGGGTAATCATCAAGATTTAAACGAAAGACTCAATGCTATCTTCCGTGCTGCGCATACGGTTAAAGGCTCGGCAGGTATTTTTAATCTTGATGCGATTGTCCACTTTACACATAAAGTAGAAAACCTACTTGACCAGTTACGCTCAGAGCAATTGGTCTTGACTGGTGAAGTGATCAGTCTGTTGTTTCGCTGTCGTGATCATATGCTAACTCTGCTCGATGAAGCGCAATTTGAGCAGCAGCATCACGCGGATAACCAGCAAATCAGTGAAACACTGATTGAACAATTAAACGCGTTTCTTGGTGAGCAACCAGACGTGAAAACCAGTGAGGCACCAATCAAAGACAGCGCTCCACCTATGGTAGAGGCTCAGCGTTTTCTATGGGTAAAGTTTCCGAAAAGTGCTTTACAGGATGGGATGGATCCGCTGTCCTTTTTTGCTTATTTAGCCAAATTAGGCCAAATCGAACAGATTATTTTCGATGACAGTAGCTTACCCCAAGAGTGGACAGACTTTGACTCAGAAAATTGTTACTTGAGTTGGCAAATAGCGCTCAATAGTGATGCTCAAGATGAGGAAATTTTAGCGGTTTTCGAATTTATTCGGGACGAAGGCGAGGTGTATTTATTTTCCGCCAATCAGTGTACTCCGGCCTTACTTGATGAGTTACAACAGAAAGGTATGCACAATCTTGAGCATTTTCAAGCCTGTGGCTTACAACTGGATCTTTTGTCTGAGCCGTTGATTGACGCTGAGTCACCGATTGAAGTGCAAGAAGACTCCGATCAATCCATCACTCAAGCTAAGCCAGTTAAATCGGACGCTGCCGTGGCAAAATCAGCGGCGAATGAAACGGTAAATCGCGAACAAAAAAGCTTGCGTGTTGATGCAGAAAAGCTCGACACGTTAATTAACTTGATTGGAGAGTTGGTCACCGCTGGAGCGGGCTGCGCTTTACAAGCCAGCAGTCATGCCGATAGCGCAATGCAAGAATCGGTCTCTCGGCTCAATGGCCTATTAGAAGAAGTCAGAGATGCGGCATTAAAGTTAAGAATGGTACCGATTGGCAATACGTTTATCCGTTTTCAACGGGTCGTACGCGATGTTGCTAAAGAGTTAGGTAAAGAGATCCAACTTGATATTCATGGCGGAGATACTGAGCTTGATAAATCAGTGGTCGAGAAAATCGGTGACCCGCTGATGCACCTGATTCGTAATGCCATGGATCATGGCATTGAAATGCCTGAGAAAAGGCGAGAGCAAGGCAAAAATCACTCAGGACAAATCACCTTAAATGCCTACCACGATTCAGGCAACATCGTATTGGAAATTATCGATGATGGTAAAGGACTTGATGCTGAAAAACTGCGTTTAAAAGCCATTGAAAAAGGGTTGATTGATGAGCACTCGGTATTGACCCGAGATGAAATGTATCAATTGATTTTTGAACCGGGTTTTTCTATGGCGCAAGAGGTTTCTAATCTCTCGGGACGAGGGGTTGGCATGGATGTGGTGCGTCGAAACATCAATGAATTACGTGGTCGAGTCGAGATAGAAAGTGAGCTATCGATTGGCACCACAGTCCGTCTAATTTTGCCATTAACTCTGGCGATCATCGATGGGTTCTTAATTGAAGTCGGTGATGAAGAGTTTGTTGTACCTCTTGATGCAGTTAAAGAGTGCGTTGAGCTGCATCATCCAGTGACCAAGCAAGGGGTAAAGGTCAGCAGTCACCTTAATTTGCGCGGCAGCGTTTTACCACTGATTGATTTACGCAAACAGTTCAACTTAAGTAAGCAAGCACCTCGTCGGCAAAATGTGGTTGTTGTACAAACCGGTGGGCAAACGGCTGGATTGGTGGTTGACCGATTATTGGGCGAGTTACAAACCGTTATTAAACCGCTCGGACCTATTTTTGAGAATATCCAAGGGATCAGTGGCTCTACTATTTTAGGGAATGGGGATATTGCCTTGATTTTAGATATTCCTGGTTTAACGCAGCAAATGATTCAACAAGAATCACAACAATTTGCGCTGCATTAATATCGACAGCGCACAAGGTATCAGATTAAGCGCATAACGCGCGTCACCGCTATAAGGAATCTGGCAATGTTTAAGGATCTATCAGTAAAAATTAAGCTCAGCCTACTCATTGGTTTGTTAGGTGTTTTATTAATCGGTGTTGGTTCGGCGGGCTTATATGGCATGAGTAAAATGGTTGATGGATTGAGAAGTGTTTATCTTGATCGAACCATTCCGATTGGTCAGTTAAACGATATTAAAGTTCGTTTCTTACAAAATCGGATTGCGATGGCATTTGCTCAGTTGTATCCCGATGATGAGAATATCAACGCTCAAGTCAAGAACGTAGAAGATAACTTAAAAGTGATTGATCAAATCTGGTCTCGATACATCACGACGACGTTAACCGAGGAAGAAGCTCGGTTGGTCAATCAGTTTCAGCGCGACAATAAAATCTTCATTGAGCAAGCCATTGAACCGACATTGATTGCATTAAGAATGGGGGATATTGCAACTGCCACCTCATTGGCATTGGAAAGGGTTCGACCTTTATACCCCCCCGTTGCTCAGTCTTTGGACCTATTGGTTGATTTGCAAATTCAAGAAGCAGCAGCGGAATATAATAGAGAAAGTACATTGTATGAAACGCTACGTTTGGTCTCCATCTCTTCGATAGCGGTTGGACTGATTTTGGCTTTCAGTTTCGGAATTGCTTTAATTCGGGGAATTTGTGGCCCATTAGAAAAAGCGGTCCATCTATCTCAAGAGTTGGCGAAGGGCAACTTAACCACCAAGCTAGAAGCAACCAGTAAAGATGAAATGGGGCGTTTGCTTGATTCCATGCAGCAAATGGTTCGTAAGCTATCTAGTATTGTCGGTGAAGTGAATGGGGCAAGTAATGCATTGGCTTCTGCGTCAGAGCAAGTCTCAGCGACGGCGCAAAACTTAAGTCAGGGTGCGAGTGAACAAGCGGCGAGTGTTGAAGAAACCACCTCTTCAATTGAAGAAATGTCAGCCTCTATTGCCCAAAATACTGAAAATGCCAAAGTAACCAACGGGATTGCCAGTAAAGCGGCTTTAGAAGCCCAAGAAGGCGGCAACGCGGTGGGCAAAACAGTGGCCGCAATGAAGTCAATAGCAGAAAAAATCAGCATTATCGACGACATCGCTTATCAAACCAACTTGCTGGCTTTGAATGCAGCGATTGAAGCGGCTCGGGCTGGTGACCACGGTAAAGGATTTGCTGTTGTGGCGGCAGAAGTAAGAAAACTTGCCGAGCGCAGCCAAGTGGCTTCGCAAGAGATTGGTGAAGTGGCGAAAAATAGCGTTGCCTTGGCAGAGCAAGCCGGAAGTTTGTTAGAAGAGATTGTCCCTTCGATCCAAAAGACCGCTGATCTGGTACAAGAAATCAACGCGGCATCTATGGAGCAAGCCACTGGTGCATCACAAATTAATCAAGCGATGGAACAACTCAATAGTGTCACGCAACAAAGTGCATCAGCATCCGAAGAGTTAGCCTCCACGTCCGAAGAAATGAGTAGCCAAGCTCAGCAGTTACAACAATTGATGACCTTCTTTAAGACCGATGAGCGACAAGTGAAATTGGCGAGTAAAAAACAGCAACCCTCTGCCAAATCATCGCCTGAAGCCTCAAGAGTCACTCAAGACGATGATGATTCGGACTATGTACGTTTTTAGGAGAATCGTATGATGGGACAGTTAGCGACACCCAACTTGGCAACCAGTATCAACGATCAGCAATATTTAACCTTTCTGTTGAACGGAGAGATGTATGCGTTTGCGATACTTAATGTCAAAGAGATCCTCGAATACGGAAAAGTAACCCCGATCCCTCGTATGCCTAAATTCATTCAAGGGGTGATCAACTTACGTGGTGAAGTGGTTCCAGTGATTAATTTGGCACATCGCTTTCAAATTGAGGCTCGCGCGATCACGAAACGAACCTGTATTGTGATTATTGAAGTCGATACCGATGATCAGCGCCAAGATTTAGGGGTGCTGGTGGATAGCGTGTCAGAGGTGATTGATATTCCGATGAGCGATATTCGTGCTGCGCCGGCTTTTAGTTGTCAGATACGGACAGATTTTATCCGCGCGATGGCTCAGTTACAGGATAACTTTGTCATCATTCTCGCGGAAGATAAAGTGCTATCGGTTGATGAGCTCGCTATGGTTGATAAAGTAGCCAAGGAACTCGGTAAGAGCTAAGAGGTGTAAGATGTCTTTTCTTGAATCTGTGTATACAGAATGTCAGCCACAGCTATCGGACGAGACATTCATTCGTTACCAACGCTGGTTATATGAAAAAGCGGGGATTTCCCTTAACGTAACGAAAAAATCCTTGGTCATTGGGCGTCTTAATGTTCGCTTACATCAACTTGGCTTAAAAAGCTTTGATGCTTATTTTGATTTTTTTGCTTTAGCACCGGATAGTGCTGATAAAAAAGCAGAGCAACAGGTGGTGATTGATTTACTCACCACCAATGAAACGTACTTTTTTCGCGAAGAGGCACATTTCACTTTCGTACAACAAGAGGTGATCCCCAACTATTATCCCCAAACACTGCGTTGCTGGAGTGCGGCAAGCTCATCAGGGGAAGAAGCTTACTCTCTGGCGATGCTATTAATGGATAACAATCCACGACCTTGGCAGATAGTGGCGACCGACATCAACAGCCGAGTTCTCGCACAAGCGAGTAGCGGAATTTATCCCTTATCTCGCAGTAGTAATATTCCGTTGCACTATTTACAAAAATATTGCCGTAAAGGCGTCGGAGCGAAAGCCAATACATTCAAAGTGATTCGTTCTTTACGTGATCGGGTCACTTTTCAGCAGGCTAATTTGCAAGAGAGCTTGGCTCGATTTGGACATTTTGATCTGATTTTTCTGCGTAACGTGATGATCTACTTTGACGCAGCGTCGAAACAAAAAGTGATTGATAATATTCAGCGTCAGCTTAATCCAGGCGGTTACCTGTTGATTGGTCATGCAGAAACGTTGCAGTCGATGAAAGCGCCATTAAAGTTAATCAGTCCGTCGATTTATCAAAAACTATAAGAAATCAAGATGCTAGTGGTTAACTATACTTTAACGTTGATGATTGCTCTCCTCCTTTGCCTCAATAGGGAAGGTTAATGACAAATAAGAAAATACAAGTCCTGATTGTTGATGATTCAGCGGTCGTCAGGCAAGTGCTTAGCCAAATATTAGTTGAACAACCAGATATCGATTTGCTTCCTGCGGCGGCAGACCCGCTATTTGCCATGAAACGGATGGAAAAAAACTGGCCAGATGTGATTATTTTGGATGTCGAAATGCCGCGTATGGATGGCATTACCTTCTTGAAAAAAATCATGGCTGAGCGACCAACACCGGTAATTATCTGTTCAACATTAACCGAAAAAGGCGCTCAAGTGACCTTAGAGGCATTACAAGCTGGTGCCGTTACGATCATTACTAAACCCAAAATGGGCTTAAAAGATTTTTTAGAAGATAGCGCCAATCAAGTGCTGCAAGCGGTAAGGGGAGCCGCGAAGGCGAAAGTTAAAAATTTGTTCAATGCTTCAGCATCTCACTCTGAAAAATCATTATCCACGGAACATAAATTTCAGACTCAGCCAGCAGCTTCATTACCGATCAATTCATTATTGAGCAGTGAAAAAATCGTCGTCATCGGCACTTCGACAGGCGGAACACAAGCCTTGGAATACGTTTTAACCCATTTACCGAAACACGCGCCGGGGATTGTGATTGTCCAACATATGCCTGAAAAGTTTACCGCAATGTTTGCTGAGCGCCTCAATTCATTGAGTCAGATGACGGTCAGTGAAGCCAAAAGTGGCGATCGAGTGCTGCCTGGTATCGCATTGATTGCTCCTGGAGGAAAACACACTAAGTTGTTGCGCAGTGGTGCTCAATACAAAGTCGAGGTGTTTGATGGACCTTTAGTCAATCGACATAAACCGGCTGTCGATGTGTTATTTCGTTCCGCAGCTCAGCAGGCCGGAAGCAATGTACTCGGGATCATCATGACTGGCATGGGCGATGATGGAGCCAGAGGGTTAAAAGCGATGTTTGACCATGGTGCGTCAACCGTCGCGCAAGATGAAGCCAGTTGTGTCGTCTTTGGTATGCCGAAAGAGGCGATTGCCCTTGGTGCGGTGCAGACCATTTGTCCTTTATCCGCCATTCCTAAACAAATTCTGCGTTTTACTCAGCACATCAAGTGATCGTGCTTCCTCGGGGCTGTTGACATAATCTCATCGTTATCGAACCTCATGAGGCATAATTGACTCGCCGCCGACTTATAACGTCAGTCTTTTGAGGCTTATTATCTCTGTCCGCGTTGGCTACCTTTACATTGTTTACGCTTATAATCGCAGCCAGAGCAGATTTTCATTGAAAATACAGTTGATAATGAGAGCCTTTATCAATAACATGTCAGCATTCTCATGTGGTAATTGATGACAACGATGAATTTAACCAAACCTAGCCTAATCTTATTTTCAGCGCTAAGCGTGTTAGCGGCGCATGCCAGTGTGCTGGATGATGCAAAAACAATCCAAAAAACCACCAATCGCGCTTCAGCGATGAGTCAGCAGAACGTCGATAAAAGTGCAGAAGCAACCTTATCTCTTCAAGCGGACATTGAGCGATTAAATGAAGAAGTGAAAAATTTAACCATTTATCGTGATCATTTACTCTCGCTAGTAGCCAGTCAGGAAAGTGAAATGACGAGTTTAGATGAGCAGATCATTGAGGTTCATCAGACTCGTCAGGGGATTGTGCCTTTGATGTATCAAATGATCGATGGTTTAGATGTTTTAATCAGTGAAGATAAACCCTTACGTCTTTCCGCTCGCCAAGAGCGCCTTGAGCGACTCAAAGAGTTAATGCCACGCTCCGATGTGAGTGATGCTGAGAAATATCGCCGAATTCTTGAAGCGTATCAAATCGAGATGGATTACGGCACGAAATTAGGGGTTTACCAAGATCGAATCACCTTAGCTGATAAAGAAACGATTGAAGCGGATATTCTTTATGTCGGCCGAGTTTCATTATTAGCACGCAATCGTAATGGATCGCGCTATTGGTCTTGGGATCAAAAACAAGGACAGTGGCAAGCATTATCGATGAAATCGAAAGGGGATATTGACACCGCTTATCAACTTGCCTATCAACAAATTGCCCCGACACTGCTTTATCTACCGGTTTCTCTTACTCCAGCGGAGGCAAAATAATGATCACTAAATATGGCTTTGTCGCATGGAGTTTAAGTCTGTTATTACTCACTCCAGCTTATGCAAGTGGTGGTTTGACCGAACAAGCACACAATGAGAGTCGAGTACAACGCAATCATAATGTTCAGCGTGAAGCAACATTTCAAAAAACGGAACAGCAATTACGCGATGAAAAAAAGGCTCTGATGGCGCAAAGAGATCGCTTACAAGCAGAAGCCGATAAGCTGTCTACCCGTTTTAGCCAAAATGAAAATAGTCTTGCTCGTCTAGAAGAAAAGCTGCGTTTGGAAACCGGCAGTTTAGGTGAAATTTTTGGTGTCGTTCGACAAAACGGAAAAGAGTTACAAGCGACACTAAGTGATTCTGTAACGGGGGTTGATCGTCAGCAGTACGCTCCAGTGGTTGATCAGATTGTCGCAGCACAATCCTTACCTTCGATGAAGCAACTGATTGGTTTATGGCAGGCAATGCAAGAGCAAGTGATTGCCAGTGGCGAAATCAGCACGAATACGATTGCTTTCATTGATGGTGAAGGCAGAACCCAACAAGTGGATGCGGTTAGACTTGGTGCGATGGCTTTAGTCACTGAGCAAGGTTACGTCAGTTGGAATAATCGCCGTCAAGACGCGGTCGCTTATCAACAGCAGCCCGCTCAAGGTGCGCGTTTCTCTTCATTAACCGATCTTAAACAAGGAGAAATGCAATCGCTGGTATTGGATCCTTCACAAGGTCTTCTATTTGAACAGCTTGCGTTAACTCCAACATTAAAGCAACGCCTTGATGCCGGTGGCGTGATCGGCAATATCATCTTGGTATTACTAGCGATTGGCCTAGGGATCGCTGTTTATCGAGGCATCGTTTTAGCGATGGCTCGACAACGCATTCAACAGCAACTTAAGCAATCTGAGCCAAGCAGTAATAACCCGTTGGGCCGAGTATTATCAGTTTATGACAAAGAGCAAAACCGCAGTGTTGAAGCGCTAGAACTGCGTTTGCTGGAAGCGGTGGTTGATGAACAAGCTGGTTTAGAAAAAGGACTGTCGATGCTGAAGCTTTTTGCGGCCTTAGCACCGATGCTTGGACTCCTTGGTACCGTTACCGGAATGATTGAGACTTTCCAAGTGATCACGCAATTTGGTAATGGCGATCCTAAAGTCATGGCGGGAGGGATCTCGATGGCGTTGGTGACGACAGTATTGGGTCTAGTCGCGGCAATGCCTCTATTGCTGGCTCATAATATCTTAAGCTCTCAAGCAGAAACGATTCGTACCATCTTAGAGAAGCAAGGGATTGGGCTTGTTGCTGAACAAGCAGAACGTGAGTCTCTAGCGGCGAATACTAAAAAAGCCGTCAACCACGCAGCGGCGTAAGGGATGAACATGAATCAAGCAGATGGGTTATTTTCATTGCAAAAGCTCTTTCTGCCCCTTTCCGAGTTTATGGCTCAGGGTGGAACAGTACTCTGGTGGCTGGCCGCGGTGGTCGCGGTCTGCTGGTTGCTAGTGATAGAACGGATAATGTACTTATTATTTACCTTTCCTAAGCAGCGTAAGCAGTGGATTGAACAATGGCATGCGCGTGACGATCATCATTCATGGCATGCGCAAGCGATTCGTTCAGGATGGTTGGGTCAAGCACACATTCAACTTACTCAATACCTTAATTTAATTAAAGTATTGGTGGCCATTTTTCCGATGTTAGGTTTACTCGGTACGGTCACGGGGATGATTTCGGTGTTTGATGTGATGGCGACTCAAGGCAGCAGTAATCCCAAATTGATGGCGTCGGGAATCTCTTTAGCGACGATTCCGACCATGGCAGGCATGGTCGCTGCTTTAGCGGGGATGTTTGTTTATGCTCGGTTGGCGAAAACGTGCCGTTTATATGAATTGAAGTTAGAAAAATCCTTAAGGAGTCAGCGATGAGACTGGGCCGACGTTCGTCCAATCAAGATGAAGCACAAATCGATTTAACCTCGATGTTGGATATTGTGTTTATTATGTTGATTTTCTTTATCGTAACCAGCTCATTTGTCCGTGAATCTGGTGTTGAGGTGAATCGTCCATCCGCCTCGAATGTAACGGCACAGAAAGATGCGGGTATTTTTGTTGCGATTACCTCAGCAAACGATATTTATATCGATAAAAGGCAAATTGATGTTGAAAGAGTACAGGCGACATTAGAGCACCTGTTATTAGAGCAGCCCGATGCGGCTTTGGTTATTCAAGCTGATGAGCATGCTTACAATGGAACCGTTGTCAAAGTGATGGACGCGGCGAAAGGGGCGGGTGTAAAAAGCATTGCATTGGCGGCGGAGAAGCGCTGATGCTACGTTTATTGCTAGCTACGCCTTTTGCGGCTTTGATTTCAGTGAGCTTATTTTCATTCATGGCTTGGATGATCAATAACGATGGCTTGCGCTCACCGACGCAAAATAACGCTCTCAGCTTTACCATGGTAATGGTTGAGCAAGAGCAAGAGGTGCAGCGCCGACAACGCGCTGTGCCTGAACAGCCTAAAGCGCCACAGCCTCCGCCACAATCTCCAGTGTCTAAGCAACAGAGTTCAGTGACCAATACGTTAACCTCAACATCGGTTCCCACACTTGGGCTTGATACGGCGATTAACGGCATTGCGATCAATGTGCCTACTCTTGGTGATTTTGGGGCTAATCAGCAGGCTTTGCCACTATATCGTGTTGAACCCAATTATCCAGCACGTGCTTTAAAACGTAATGTTGAAGGCTATGTTCTACTGCGTTTTACGATTGATGAAACCGGCCGCCCAACGGATATTGAGGTGGTGGACGCCAATCCGCGGCGAATGTTTGAGCGTGAAGCGATACAAGCCTTACGGAGTTGGAAATATCAGCCTAAATTGCTGGATGGGCATGCGGTTTCTCAACCCGGTCAAACGATTAAATTGGAGTTTAAGTTAACCAAATGATCAGACGATGGATAGTTTACTTATTGCTGATTGGTTCTACTTCTTCTTTTGCGGTAGAACTCAGCCCTTATGCGGCGAATAAAGCGCTGCAAGCGAATCAACTCGCTCAAGAAGAGCGTTTTGCCGAAGCGATCGAACTATTAAGAGAAACCAAAGTAAGCCGAGGATACGATAAAGCGTATTTTGACCGTATGCTGGGGGTTTTTTATTGGCAAAATGAGCAGCTTTCTTTGGCGATACGTTCGTTGACGGAGGCGGTGAATAGTGGTGAGTTGGTTGATGAGCAAGGCTGGGCAACTCGTCGAATGTTGGCTGATTTATTACTTATGGATCAACAATATCAATCCGCCTTACCGCATTACTATCAACTCGTAAAAGAAGTGATCAAAGACGGTAATGAAAAGCAAACCACTAGCGAATTATGGTTGAGGATTAGCCAAGTTCATTATCAATTGCAGCAATGGGCCAAGACATTATCGTCGATTGATCGCTATGAGCAACTAACGTCAATCGATGAGGTGACACCACTATCGCTGAAACTTGGTGCTCAACTGCAGCTCGAACGATGGCAGCCAGCGATTTTAACCTTAAAGCGCTTGATTGCTTTAGAAAGTGACAAGAGCAGTTGGTGGCTACAATTGGTGAGTTTGGAGTTACGTACCGGACAACCGAAAGAAGCCTTGAGTAGCTTGGGCTTAGCCAAGTTACACGGCATTGAGCTCAATCAGCAAGAGTTAAGATTGCTTGCTCAACTGTACGCCCAAAACGGAATTCCTGAGCGAGCGGCTCAAATTCTTGGTTCAATAGAGAATGCTGACAGTGATCTTGATTTGATCACCGAGCGAGCTTCTTATTGGCAACGAGCCAAAGAGTGGGATAGGGCGATTGAAACTTGGTCTTTAGCCGCGCAATTTGACGCTAAGTACTATTGGAACGTCTCATTACTTTATAATCAGCAAGGCGAATATCGGCAAGCTTTAAGCGCACTGGATAAAGTCACTGATAAAGCGCGTCAACCTGAGGTCGCTTTAGCCCGTGCCCGTGCCCTGTATAAGTTAAATCGACTCGATGATGCGTTAGCTCAAGCCAAAAGAGCTCAACATTTACAACCTTCCAATAATGAAGCTCAAGGCTGGATTAACTATTTAACCCAGTTGCGTGAAATTAACTCAAGGCCCCAAGCCTCTTAAGCTTCTACTGATCTTATCACTACTTTGCTCTCCATCTATTCTACCGTGAGTGTCATTGGATTTTATGATGAGCTTTAGGTTAGATGGGGAGTGAATCTTGTGTATGTAGGGTATCAATTAGTGTGAAATACCTCGCTAGTTCTCCTTTGTTATTGCTCAAATAGACGCTGATATCGGCATACTTACTCATCTTTAAATCAGATGCTTAGTGCATCATTAGAGTGAACATTTGAGGATAAGTGATGTCATATAAAATCTCGTTAATTACCGCCTCGCTACTACTTATTGCGCCAACTATAACGCCAGTTTGGTCAGCCGATTATCAACCGTTACCGATTGTCTATGCAAAAGAATATCGTCAAGGGATTGAGTTAGGTGATTATTGGCAAAGTGAAAAATTGGATGGTATTCGTGCGATTTGGGATGGGCAACAACTCACCACTCGTAATGGCTACCCGATCCATGCGCCTTCATGGTTTACCGAACCGCTGCCCAGCTACCCGTTAGAAGGTGAATTGTGGGCGGGACGCGAGCAGTTTTCCCTGGTTCAGCAAACCGTATTGGATAGACAGCCTTCGGATGTTGCTTGGCAAAAAATCAATTTCATGTTGTTTGATGTGCCCGAAATGGAAGGTGATTTTCGGATACGATACCAACATTTAATTGAGATAACGACGAATATCGGCGCGAAACACATTCAGTACATCGTCCATCAGCCGATTGAATCCGAGCAGACGTTGTTTGTTGATCTTGAAACTCTGTTTACTTTGGGGGGCGAAGGGTTAATGCTACGAAGAGTTGCTGCCGATTATCAAGCTGGGCGCAGCGATGATCTCCTCAAGTTAAAAAAACACCAAGATGCCGAAGCCCAAGTGATTGGTTATCGACCAGGAAAAGGCAAATATACCGATATGGTCGGTGCTCTGATTGTGCGAACGGATGACGGTATTGAATTTGCGATTGGCAGTGGTTTAACGGATCGATTACGCCAAACTCCACCTGAAATAGGCTGTTTAATTACTTATCAATATAATGGTTATACCGATTCAGGCATCCCTCGTTTTGCTCGTTTTATGCGTAATCGAGACGTTATATGTTAGCGGCCGACGCTGACTGAACAGCGTTGAAATAATTGCTGCCAATAGTGTACGTGTAATGCAAGGGCATCACGAAATTGTTGGTGGCTATCTTGCACGGTAAAGTGGCTCTTCATATTATCGTTGGATTCAAAAATGATTAAGAACTCTTCTAATTGAAGATAGACACTATCAATCCGAGTTAATGCTGGCTGAATTTGTTGAATATAATAACGGTTGAAGACATTTTGTAAGTAATGAAGACGAGTACGATCTTGGTTTGGACCGCATAAGATCGCGCTATCGTTATCTTGTAATTGCCGAGTCGTCGTCTTAAGCCAACGCGTTGCATTGTCTAATGAAAACTTGAGTGAACCTAAAATTCGCTGTTTTTCAAGCACCTCTTGATAAGGGGTAATCGTTGTATCGGGTAAGCTTTGCTCAAGTACTAGACGTTGATAAACGGTAGTAAAGGTTTTTAACGCTTGAGTGAGTGCACTGAGTTCGATGTTATCGGCTAACCACGAATGGCTGGTGAGCTGTGCGCGCATCGCCACGCTGGTATAGAGTAAGTTATACCAATGTTTATGAAGATCTTGCCCTTTAAGTTCTGCCATCGTTTTTAGTTGTGTACTGACGCTTTCAGAAAGCGAGTTTATTTGCAAACAGTGTTCGATGCCGTTTAATAACTGTATCTCGTAGTCAAAACCACGAAATTCATCTTGGACTCGGCCAAGGGAGGAGTTTCTTTGGGCAATGAGTTGAAAAAGCTGACATTTTCTTAGTTCATAACTATCAAGCAAGCCTAAAGTCAGTGGCGTGATCGTCAACTCAATGTTTCGTTTGTCCGGTAAAGTTTGCGATAACCTTTTGGGATTTGCCAACCGCTCGGCTTGTTGAACGTTGGCAATTCGTGTTAAGTAGGTAGAGAAATCACTCTCAAGTGATTGATTAGAGGTATCGCAACCAGTGAGTAAGATCATTAAGGTAATCACACACAGTAACGGTGTGAATGTTTTATTGCTTTTTATCGACCAAACATGGTACTGATCCACGGACTTCCCCTACCGAAACCATCTCTATCCATATACGCAAAATAAAAAAGCCAAGTTCAGTCAGAGTCATCACTTGGCCTTGATTGTTGCTACTTTAAACTACCGTGTCTTTGGCTACTTAGCAGCAAATTGCATTTGTACTTCTTCATCTTGGGTTTGCATCCAATATAAACGTAAACCAAGCATGAAAGCCGCAGAGCTTAAGCCAACAATAAAGCCAATCCAGAAACCACTTGCGCCCATTGGCTCAACAATCCAGTCGGTCATGGCTAACACATAGCCGGTCGGTAAGCCTAAAATCCAATACGCAATGAAGGTACGATTAAAAATCGCCGCCATATCTTTGTAACCACGTAAAGCGCCTGCAGCAACCACCTGAATAGCATCGACACATTGATAAATACCAGCCAGAATCAGTAGCTGCATCGCAAGGGTAATGACTTCGGAATTGTTGGTGTATAGCAAAGCAATCTCTTGTCGAAAGATCAGGGTAAAAGTCGCTGTCAACAAAGAAGCGGCGACACCGACCATTAGCCCTACATTAGAGGCAACGGCAGCACCAGGTAGGTTATGTTGACCAATGGTATGCCCGACACGGATCGATACGGCAGCACCAATACTCATCGGGATCACAAATACCAATGAAGAAAAACTTAACGCGACCTGATGTGCTGCGACCACCAAAGAGCCAAGCGGGGCAACTAACAAAGCCACCGCGGCAAAAAGCGTTACTTCAAAAAATAATGCCGCAGCAACAGGAAAGCCTAACTTAAACAAGCGCAGTTGTGCTTTTAGTTTCGGCGGATGAAATTGCGCAAATAAGTTAATGTGGGCTAAACGGTTCGATGTGACGACATAAGCCAGTAACATCAAAAACATAATCCAGTAGACGATGGTGGTCGCAACACCACATCCCACACCGCCAAGAGCCGGTGCACCAAATTTTCCATACACAAAGATCCAGTTTAGTGGAATATTCAATAATAACCCGAGGAAACCGATGACCATAGCAGGTTTAGTTAATGACATTCCATCAGTGAAACTGCGTAAGGTTTGAAATAACAAAAAGGCGGGAACGGCAAACATAACGGCAAACATATAACCAATGGTTTTTTGTGCCATCAACTCTTCAACGTCCATAAAACCTAAAATGATTTTGGTTTGAAATAAGACCAAAATGATCGGTAGCGACACCCATAACGCTAATATCGCGCCTTGCTGAATTTCAAAAGCGATCTGTTCTTTACGCCCAGAACCATTAAGTTGAGCGACAATCGGCACTAATGCCATTAGTAAGCCGATACCAAATAAGATAGAAGGCAGCCAAATACTCGCTGCAATGGACACCGCAGCCATATCTGTCGCACTCACGCCACCAGCCATCACCGTATCAACAAATCCCATCCCTGTTTGGGCAATCGAGGCAATGAGTACAGGGGTGGCGAGTTTAACTAACGTTGAGGCTTCTTGTTTATAACGTTGCACACACTTCTCCAGAAAAAGGAAAATCTAGGTCAAATAGTGACTCAAGAGAATAAAAAGGGGGGTACTTTCGAGTACGTAGGGTCTAGAGAGAATGATAAAGAAATGTCACACTAAGCACCACGAAAATCTACCGGAATCACATTATGTTTACAGGTATTGTACAAGGGACAGCAAAACTTGTCGCTATGGATAAAAAAGCGCAATTTCAAACTCATATTATTGAGCTTCCAGAGCCGCTGTCTACGGGCTTAACCATAGGCGCTTCGGTTGCACATAATGGTTGCTGTTTGACGGTGACGAATATTGATGGTCACCGAGTCTCTTTTGATTTAATGCAAGAAACTCTACGCTTAACTAATTTAGGGCAACTGAAATTAGGCGATAGGGTGAATATTGAACGAGCCGCTAAATTTGGCGATGAAATTGGTGGCCATTCAATGTCGGGGCATATTATCCATATGGCAACATTAATTGATATCATCGACTCTGATCATAACAAAACATTGTGGTTTGAAGTCCCGGAATCACTAATGAAATATGTACTTCCTAAAGGATATATCGGTCTTGATGGTTGCTCATTAACGATTGGTCAAGTGGAAGCTAACCGTTTCAATGTCCATCTTATCCCTGAAACGTTACAGCGAACGCTGTTCGGAACCCGTGAGGTTGGCGATAAAATTAATCTTGAAATTGATCCACAGACGCAAGCGATTGTGGATACTGTTGAGCGCGTATTGGCTACAAAATCTTAGTCATTAATGTTAAGGACGTGTTGAAGGTCACGCCCTTAAGCAAGGTAAAGCCACTCGATTAAAAAATCTGCTCGTCATCAGCATCAATATAAAGATCAATGCAATCTTGCTGTTCGTTAACTTGCATATTAAGGTGAATAGCATGGCAGCACGCAGGACAATCATCATAAAAATCTTGGCTGCCATTACTGGAATCTAAAGTGATGCGAATGGTGTGCCCACAGTGTGGGCACAGTACCGCTCTCTCCGTAAAATTCTTCATATCGCTTTCCTTACTGTTACTCTCACACCGTTAATCTTAGCCAGTAAAGTTGCTTAAAACAGAAAATTAAGTGCAAAGTTTGCTCTCATCGAGACTTCTTTATCTAAGAAGGATTCTGAGTATATAAAATCATCGTTGATGTGCTAAACCTATAAGTAGGTCGTTAAACAATAAGATGGTTATTATGGATCTATTTGCTGATTATCGTTCCCAAGACAATTCCGGTGCCGAGAAAAAAAGCCCGATTACGGCAAGCATAAAGCCTTGGCAAGTATTGCTGGTCGATGATGATGAGCAAATCCATCAGATCACGCAAATCGCTTTGTCCGGTTTTACGTTTCAATGCAGAAAGTTAGAGCTACTTTCTGCATTATCGGCTAAAGAAGCGAAGCAGGTTCTTCAAGATAACCCAGACATCGCTCTAGCGCTGATTGATGTTGTTATGGAGACAGAGCACGCGGGGTTGGATTTGGTGGAGTACATTCGCCGAGAATGCAGTAATAAAAATATCCGCTTAGTGTTACGTACTGGGCAAGCAGGACAAGCGCCAGAAGATAAAGTCATTCAGCAATATGAGATTGATGACTATAAAGAAAAAACCGAATTAACGACTCAAAAATTGCGTACTTTAATGTATTCGATGCTGCGTTCTTATCGCGATTTATGCTTAATCGAAGAACAAAAACAGGGATTAAAGCGAGTGATTCAAGCATCGGCACAAGTACAAAATACCACAACATTAAAAGCGTATGCCGAATCGGTTCTTCATCAGCTTACGTCACTATTAAAGTTACCTGCTTCTGGTTTTTATTGCGTGGTGCGTCCGAAAGCCGACGGTACCGCAACTTATGCGTTAACTCTAGCGGCGATAGGTGGGTTTGTTGATCTCTCTAGTGAATGTGATTTTTCACATTTACCCGATGAAGTCGCACGGCGATGTCAGCAAGTATTAAATAACCAACGTTCTGAAAATTTTCATGACGCGGCTATTCTTTATATGCTCGATAGTCGAGGGGCTGAAAACTTATTATATATCAACTTATTAGAAGAGTTGAGAGAAGCGGATGCTCAGTTGCTCGAAATCTATATGCAAAATATTGCGCTGACTTTTAATAACCTGAATTTACAGCTTGATTTACGAGAAACGTCCAAAGAGTTGGTTTACAACCTAGCTAATGCGGTAGAAGCAAGAAGTAAAGAAACGGGCGCACACGTACAGCGTGTTTCACTGATTGCTGAAAAATTGGCCGATCTGTGTGGCTTGCCCGAGCAGGAGGTGTACATGATAAAAAATGGTTCACCACTGCATGATGTAGGCAAAGTCGCAATACCGGATAGTATTTTGCATAAACCAGGTAAATTAACGGCTGATGAATGGGAAATCATGAAAAAGCACGTTGACTATGGTGTTGAAATACTGAGTAAATCCAATCGTCCACTGATTGTGAAGGCAAAAGAAATTGCAGGTAGTCATCATGAAAAATGGGATGGCAGCGGTTATCCAAATGGATTGGCTGGAGAGCAGATACCCGTCAGTGGCCGTATCACCGCGTTAGCGGATGTGTTTGATGCTTTAGGATCTAAACGTAGTTATAAAGAGCCTTGGTCAGAAGATGATATAAAAAATGAATTAATCAGCCAAAATGGTAAACATTTCGACCCGACTTTAGTTAATTTATTAATTGAAAATTGGGGATATTTTATCGCTATTCGTGAACAGCACCCAGATTAAGTTTCTTTACTTATTAAGCGTAGGTGTTGTTATGAGTGTTTTAATGGATTTCAATCGATTTTTTATATGTTCATCATTTATTTTCTTTCCTCTTTTATTTTCTATTCATGCAGAAGAGAAAGAACACTCTAGGAGTGAAATTATTGCTCATTTGGGTGAGCTTCCGGGATTAATTAATGCTGATGGTAGTGGGCCTTTTGTTGACTTTGTTCGAAGAATAGATGAATTAGATCCTGATATTAAGATTAATATTTATGTTTATCCTATACATAGAGCATTATATGGGATCATTAATGGTAGTGCAAACTTTGCATTACCAGCAATTAGAACAGATGATCCAGAAAAAAAATTACCGTTCCGCTTTAGTAGTAAAACATTTGGACTTGTCACTCATGTCCTCTACACTAATAAGAATAAACCATTCACCTCAGAACAATTGTGGAGTCAACCAAATAATTATACTATTGAAGCTGTTCCTGAATATATGCCTTTTAATGTATCTCGCTCAAGTAGTATTAATAGTTCTTTATTGAAACTATCAATGGGACGCATTGATGGTTTTGTATGGGCGCAAGAAGAAGCTGATATTGCTTTAAGGCAATTAGATTTGGAAAATATCCATAGGCAATTTTTCTATGACTTTGAAGATGTTTTTATTATTCCTAAAGGTAATAAAGGTGATTGGATTGATGATTATTTAACAAGAATGATTGATAAACTTAAAGAAAGTGGTGAGTTAGAGGCTATTTATAAAAAGATCCATCTACCTTATGATGATTGGCAGTTTTAATACTTAAATGTCTTAAAATATACGATTAGAGAGAATATAGGATATGAAGAGAGAAATAATAAAAGTATTAATATTATTTTCTGGTATAACTTTATCCATATCCACAATGGCGCAAGTAAGAACGTCACTTTCAGTCTGTGGTGATGGTGGAAGTTGGCCACCTTATCATTTTGAAAAAGAGAGAAAAGTAATTGGTTATGATATCGATGTGTTAGAGGCGATTTTCTCGCCACTAGGCCTAACGATAACGGTAGATCTACCACCATGGCAACGTTGTTTACGTGAAACAAAATTAGGTCGATATGATATTGCTTTAAGTGCTGCTTATAGTGAAGAGCGGGATAAAGATTATATTTTAACCGATTATTATTATACTCTTCAACCTAGTTATGTATATTCATCAATCAGTTATCCTGAAGGCTTGCCTATCCGAACTGCGCAAGATCTCGATTACTTAAGAACCTGCGGGCTACAGGGGTATAACTATACCGGCTTCGGTGTTGACGATAGTAAGGTTCGTAAAAATGGTAGAACCTTTGATCAGGTCGTGAAAATGTTAGAAGCGAATCGATGTGACGTTTTTCTTGCTCGTCATGAAATATTGGCTGGCTTTAAAGCTTCAGAAGGTATTGATCATCTCGCCAATGGACTAAAATCCGTGAGCATTCCGGGAATTAGCGGTGATAAATTCCACATGCTTATTTCACGCTCGATACCTGATGGTCTAGAGCTTAAATCTATATTTGATCAACATATTAAACAATTACGAGTATCTGGTGAGCTTGATAGAATAATAGGGAAATATATTGAATAATGGTGAATTAATCTGGTTAAAATTGGCCTGATGATTTAACCAGATTTTATTTTTCACAATAATATTTATTTGCTTCCATATGTTATTTTTTTAAACTATTAATTTTTACCATTATCAATAATTAATGGTAGATTTTTAGGTATGCGAATAATAAATTTAACACCATGATTAATCTCAGATTCAAATTTAAGATCACCGTTTAACTTTTGCTTGACCAAGTTGAAGACTAAATTTAACCCTAGGCCTGAACCACCATAACCTCTTTTACTGGTATAGAAAGGTTCAAATATCTTGTGATGTAAATGGGGAGCTACGCCACAACCATTATCTTGATATTCAATTAATACACTATCCTCGATTTCTGATAACTGAATCGAGATTTTTGCATTAGGTTGCTGCTCGAAAGCATGATTGACACTATTGAGTACTAAATTAGTGACAATTTGCGTAATCACACCCGGTAAACTGTTCATTTTTATTGGACCGCTAGGGCTGATAATTTCCGGTTCAACTGGGATTTTCTTAGTCTCGGAATGCAAACTGGCCATTAAAGCATCTAAGGTTTGCACAAGTTCAAACTCACAGCGACTTTCAGATACTTGATCTACCGCAGTTTGTTTGAAATCTCGGATCAATTTTGCCGCTCGATTTAAATTGTTTTCGAGCATTTTACCGCTTGAGGTCATTCTTTGCATTAATTCTGAAAATTCAGTGCTGGTCAACGTTTGATTAGAAAACGCTTGATTGAGTGCTATTGCGGTTTCGTTGATGATGGATGCGGCAGTCACAGAGATACCAAGAGGGGTATTCACTTCATGGGCAACACCGGCAACCAAGCCTCCTAATGCTGATAATTTTTCAGCTTCAATCAGTTGTTTTTGTGTAGCTTTCAATTGCGCCATACTCAGTTCGAGATCGTGAGTTCTAATGGCGACTTGTTGTTCAAGACTTTCATTTAACTCATGCAATTGAAGTTGAGTGTTTTTGAGTGAGGAAATATTTAATGCAGTACCACGAAAACCAATAAAAATCTCATCTTTATAACGTGCGATGGCTTGTAACATCAGATATTGCTTTCCAGAAGCTTGTTCTATAGTGACTTCACAGTGATTAAAATTTCGTTGTTGTTCGAGAGCAATCAATAAGTCATTAGTTTTAGAAAAACAGTCAATGTCATTAAAAGTAGGTTTTTGTTCGAGATCGATTCTTAAGGTATTTATCATGCTTTCTGAGCAATAAATTAATTCTCCTTGTTGATTAGTCTCCCATAGCCAATCTGATGAGACTTGTGTGAAATCAGCCAGTCGTTCTTTTTCTTGTTGGATATTTTGATAGAGCTTAGTGATATTAGCCGTAATACGATTCGCTTCGTAACCAAGAAGATCAAGTTCATCATTTTTTTCCATCACCCATTTATGATTATTTAACTGTAAAGGTAAATCGGGGTGCCTTGGATTGTAGCGGCGTAAATACTCAACGATTTGAAATATTCTCTGGTTAATGCTTGAATGGAAAACTATTAATAATATCCCACACACAAAAAGAGTTTTAAATGCGTTAATCGCTAAAGTCGTTAAAAATTGTTGAAAGAGGGCGGTATAAATTTCTTCTGCATTAGACTCAACATAAATCGTACCAATGGTTTCAAAGCTCTGATCGGGTAGATTGAAATAAACCAATGGATAAGTATCGGTGATTGGATAGTTTTCCACTTTTTCTCCGGCGCTCAATACCGTTTGGACCGACTGTATTTCTAAGTATTACCTGAACTCTGGATAAGAAACTGAGCTGGCAGAGGAACTAATTGCTCGTTCCCCGATCTGATCATTCGACCAAAAGGAACAGATACCTCCAAGGAAAGAGCATGGACAAATTAATTGAAACCTTCT